>JAZDOF010000742.1:0-3427 GCA_043799015.1 Pseudomonadota bacterium
GACAATGTGGGCAGGCAGGTAATCTGGGCTCAGTACTATCTCAAGAGATACGGGGTGACCGACTATTTCTTCTTGTCCGGCGGGGTCAAGCACTGGCGGGCCATCGGACGAGACAGCAGAGGCAATGAATTGGGCAAGGTCTTCGGTCGTCGACCACCGGCGAAGAAATGAGTCTTGACTCCAAGTCGTGTGCCTGTCCCATGGCACGAGCGCAAGGAATGAACCACGAGGACACAAAGGCACAAAGAAATCAAAGGCTCGTAGAAATCTTTCAGTAGACCCTCTTCGCGCCTAAGCCGTACTTTATGAATCATCTCCAGGTCTCTTCCTGTCTTGGTGACTTCGTGGTTAGATTTTCCGGATGTAACAAGACGGTCGCGCTTAACGGTCATTTCCAGCCCGATGTTGACATGCATAAAACCCCCCTGCTAGACTGCGTCTTCCGACAAATTGTACGTCCGATGTTGTCTTGAGAATAACATGGAACGGATACTGGTCTGCACAGACGGGGAAGAACACACGGTGAAGGCCGAGAAACAGGCCGTGGAACTGGCTGAGCGTTTCGGCGCAACGGTGACGGGACTGTACGTCCAGAGCACCTTTCTGACCAAATTCACTCACGAAATTTACGCGGTTAACCGAAACGAGTGCCGCCGGCACCTCGACGATGCACTGAGAACCGAAGGTCTCGCGGCCCTGGAAGCCCTCGGCGGAAGGTGCAGTGAACGAGGAGTGCCGTACGAGTCCAAGATACGAGAAGGCGACATCGCTGAGGAGATCGTTCAGGAGGCATCCGAGGGTGCTTACGACTTGTTGGTAATGGGGGCCAAGCTCCTGGACACCTGGCGTGACAGGTTGGAATCCTTCAACGTGCCGCAGGCCGTATTTCGGCAGGCACCCCTCCCCATGCTGTTCGTCCGATGATGGACCAGTACTCGAGGGAATGGGCCCTTGCCGTTTCGGAGGAGGCCATACTTAGGCTCTTCTATGACTTGGAGACGATTCTTCGTCTTGCCCCGCAGTGGAACGTCAAGGCTTTACGAATGGACGGCCCGCCGGCACCCGGCCGGACCTTCGAATTGGATGTGGAACATGACCGGACCGAGACGGTCATCTCTTTCAGCGGCCAAGTGAAATCGTTCGTTCCCCGGAAGGTCCTCCACTTGGTGATGGAATCCTCACAGAACACCGTGGATTTTGCGGTGAGCCTTACGGAACGTGCTCAAGTAAACTTGATCTCCTTTCACATTTCGTCGGTACCGCCGCCGGCTCTGGAAGACCTGCGCGAATACGACCTGTGGGCTCGAAGCGTTCTTAACTATCTCAAGATCAGCGAGTCCCGATCGCCTACCACCAGACTCTGGAAATGCTTCCTCGATCGTTGGTGGCTCAGAATGACGCAATCGGGGAAGCGGCTCGTGTTCTTCATCGTTGTTGCAGACGGCTTCTCCGTCATTTTCCTTGTAGCCATTCTCCTATGGTGGAAGTATTTCTCAAGCCATTAGGCGTCCGGCCCACTTCCGGGCACGCGACGGAAACGCCGGAACGTAATTTTTTTATGAGCGTTTAGCCGGGGAGGACCTCGTTTGAAACGAAAGCCGCCCTATGCATAAGAGCCCGCACCGGCTGAAGGGACGCCAATTTTTGTCGAATCGCTATCGGCTGCGGAAGGACACTCCGGGCCCCATCCCCCCGGAAGGTCTCAAATGAAGCATCCCAATCTTCAGACCAAGCTCATCGCCAGGCTGTTTCTTGCACTTGTAGGTTTCGGCCTGCTTTTCGCCATTTCTCTTAATTATTATTTGCGGGCCCTGATGGAGACCGAGGTTACGGACAAGGCCCGCCTCATTTTCGCCAATCTGTTGGCCGTCCAGACTTACGTCAGGGAGACGTTGAGACCGGTGATGTATTCTATTCTACCGGTCGAGGGCTTCGTCATCGAGGCCATGTCCACCTCATACGTGACTCGCAAGGTAATGTCGGACCTTAACACGGCTCGAGACCAGTTCACGTACCGTCGGGTATCTCTCGATCCTCGCAACCCGGAATATGCTGCAAACGAGGTGGAGCGAGAATTCATAAGGGAGTTTCAACGTAATCCATCCCAACAGATTATCAGCCGATTTGGCACAATCAACGGCGAGGAGTCGTACATCACGGTGCGTCCCGTCGTTTTCAAGAAGAGCTGTCTCGCGTGCCACGGGAACCCTGAAGACGCACCGGCCGTGATGCTGGCACGATACGGAAATGTGCGGGGGTTCGGCCGCGTGGAAGGAGAGACCGGCGGCCTCGACCTCCTCATCGTCCCGGTAGAGCGGGAGGCGGCAGCGATAAAGAAAGTAACCGTAACGTTTGTCCTGGTCTTCGCGTGTGGTACCCTGTGTATCCTGGGCTGTAACCATTTCTTCTTCGATCGTGTCATGGTTCAGAATATCGCGCGTCTGGCGGCGGTATTGCACAGTCGATTCCCGGCAGAGGCCGACGGCACTCTTCCCGAGCACCCCGGAAAAGGCGATGAAATAGATGACATGGTGGCCGACATGGAACGCTTTGCCGACCATCTTCGGTCTGCAAAAGAGCAATTGTCGGACTATGCCGCCAATCTGGAGGCCAAGGTGCAGGCTCGTACCATGGAACTCAGGAGCGAGGCTGAAGCGAGGTTTTCCGATGTACAGCTTTTCCTCGACATGCTCGAGTTGTTCTCCGGAGGTCTGGAGCGCAGGCGATTGCTCGACCGAGCACTGGAAGCAGTAGCGCGTCGATTTGAGGCGGAGAGCGCCACCTTTCACTGCTTCTTCGCCATGAATCGCCACGCCTGGCCCTGCGGCCCGCCATCGCCGCCCTTGGAATCCTCAATGCGCGACAACTTGCTTGGGGGAGCAAGCATATTTCGCTCAAATGAGGCTATCGTTCCCGTACAGGCGGTTGACTCGATCCGCGGCGCACTGGCGCTCCGCCGGCGAACCCCTGTGGATCTTTCGCATCAGGAGCGACAAGTCCTCTTGGCTGTAGGCCGCCAGTTGGGCATCGCGCTTGAAAACTTGGAAGCTATGGAGGGTATCCTTCGCCAGAAGACCATCCTCGAATCTATTTTCGAGGGAATAGCGGACCCGCTCTTCCTCCTCGGTGCAGGCGGTGAGGTGATCCACTGCAACGAGTCCGCGCACCATCTCATCTCCTCTCTCGCTGAAAACCGTACTGCCGGCATGGCCGTCCTTGGATTTGCGGATCTTTGTGCCGAGGCAGAGACCGTTGAAGGTCCTGTACAGCGCGAAATTCAAGTGCCCCTCGGACGATCTCTGATCTTGCGCTCATACCCACTGAGCGGCTACGGAGCTCTTGGTCGCACCATCGTTTATGCTCGGGACAATACGGTGGAGAAGACTATGTTGGCCCGACTGCAGCAGGGCGAAAAGGCCCTGGCAGT
>JAZDOF010000765.1:0-6453 GCA_043799015.1 Pseudomonadota bacterium
CGCACCACCGAAGAAAGGAGTTTTCACCGTGTCCGGAATACACCCGTCCAGAACGATTGTGGTCTTCTTTGCACTCGCCCTTTTTTTTGGGCCGGCTTTTGTTCCGAGGAGTGATTCGGCTGGGGCTGAAGACCGGAACAGCCCACTACCGGCGGCCGGAAAGGAGGGCCGTTGCGAAGAATTGCTTCGCCTCATGGAAGAGGGGGCCGACCTTGGGGCCGCAAAAGAGAACGAAGGGCTGACGCCCCTCATCCTTGCCGCGTCCGGAGGGCACTTGGAGACCGTAAGGTGTCTTCTCGACCGGGGGGTTGACGTTAACGCAACGGACAAGTTCGGATCGACCGCCCTGATTCGGGCCTCGGCGAAAGGGCACATCGAGGTCGTCAGGCTTTTGCTTGATCGGGGCGCCCGCGTGAATGCCACATCCGGCAGCGGAACGACAGCTCTTATCAAGGCCGCTCTGTTGGGTCATTCGGAGGTGTCGCGAGAACTCCTGGATCGTGGGGCCGACGTCAACGTCACCGTGCAGAACACCACTACGATCACCCTGTTGATGATGGCCTGTAATATAAGTCCTTCGGACGTAGTGGAACTGCTGGTCGAACGGGGTGCGGACGTAAAGGCCTCCGCCGAAGATGGTCAAACCGCTCTGCTGGACGCCGTGACAAATGGGCGATCAACCATCGTCAAGTTGCTGCTCGAAAAGGGGGCCGACGCCAACCATAGGCATGCGATGGGCTACACTCCGCTGATCCTGGCTCACCTGGAAAATTGGGTCGACATTGCCGACCTTCTGAAGTCCAAAGGAGCAAAGGTGCAACCGGATGACATGTTGGCCATGGTCGTCATGGGGACTGTGGATGAGGTGGCCGGGCTCCTGCAACGGGGGGCCGATGTGAACGCTCGGGTGCCGAAATGGGGGACCACCATGCTGATGCATGCGGCATGGGCCGGTCGGACCGACATGGCCGCTTTTCTCCTTGACCGAGGCGCTGAGGTCGACGTAACGTCGGATAGCGGCCAAACAGCCCAGTCCTTGGCTTGCGATCATGGGAGACCAAAGGTCCTGGAGCTACTGCTCAAAAGGGGAGCCGACCCGAACCGGAAAGTCGTCGATGAAGAAACGCCTCTGTTTTTCGCCGTTCGCCCGACCGCTCGTGAACTTCGCGAGAGACTTTGGAACCGGTCGACGGACAGGGACGGGAGTGAAAGCGGTGTTTCCGGTCAAAGTCAGGTCTTGCAACGGCAACGCAGAGAATGTATTCAACTGCTTTTGGCGGGAGGAGCTGATGTCAACATCGCAAACAACCGCGGGGCCACACCGTTGATGACTGCCTGTGAATGGGGCGGGACTGAGGAAGTGAACCTTCTTCTTGAAAAGGGGGCCGACGTTACAAGAAAGGATCATGAGGGCGCCACGGCCTTGAGCATTGCCACCAGGGGGAAACACACCGATATCGTGAAGGCACTGCGGGATAGGGGTGCCGAAGAGTGACCCTCGCAGCTCATTCCGACCACTCGTCGGTCACAATCCTATGGTAATGAGAGGCGGGGCTTTCTTACAGCCTACTTGTGCGTGCTGATCTCCACCGGGGTCCTTTGGGCCGTTTCCTATACGCTTATGACGGGCAAGCACCATATCTTGATACTCCTATCGCTGCTGTCTTTCGCGATAGGAGCGCCGATTCTCGTTGCCGGTTGCACGCCGATGGTGAAAGGCGGGAGGGTCAACTGAGGAGCAAGGTTCTTCTCGCCGGGTTCGTTATGAGTGCGGGGGGGGTTGTTTGTGGTCGCTTTCTTCGCGTTCCTCGTGGCTGCATTGTGCATCATGGCAGGCTGGTCATAGGACGGGGCTAAACCCCGCCCTACGTCTTGCCGTGTTACGATTATCCTATTGCCGTGGTTCTGAGACCGTTTCTTCATCCCGTGGTCCGGGTCTTAAGACGAGGCCGACCCCCAAAAGCTTGCAGTTACGACCATCGCCCCGCTACGAGGCTGCCGCGGCCGGGACTTCCTCCGGCTTGTACTTCTCCACCCTTACCGCGCAGACCTTGAACTCGGGGATCTTGCAGATCGGATCAAGCGCAGGATTGGTGAGCACGTTCGCGTTGGCTTCCATGAAATGAAAGCTCATGAAGACCATGCCCTTGTCCACCAAATCGGTGACTTGAACTTTACTGATCACTTCACCCCGTCGGGACACAAGTTTTGCGACCTCACCATTGCTAAGACCCAGCTCAGCGGCATCCAGGGGATTAATCTCCACATATCCTTCCGGCATTTCCTTGTGCAATGTGGGAGAATTCCGCGTCATGGTCCCCGTGTGATAGTGGGGGAAGAAGCGCCCTGTCGTGAGTTGGATCGGAAATTCCGCGTCGGTCAGCTCTTCGGGGGGCCTGTACTCGAGGGCGTGGAACAACCCCTTTCCTCTGGTGAACCGTTCGGTGTGAAGTACGGGCGTTCCCGGGTGGTCCTTGGAAGGACAGGGCCAAGGAATGGGGCCGCTTTCGAGCCGCTCGTAATCCAAGCCCGCGTAGCTCGGGGTAACCTGGGCGATTTCGGTAAAGATCTCTTCCGGTGATTGGTAATTCATCGGCAGCCCAAGGCGGTTGCTCAGCTCTCCAATGATCCACCAATCCGGTTTCGCGTCGCCGACGGGCTCCACGGCCTTGCGTACCCGCAGCACGTTGCGTTCCGTATTGCTGAAAGTCCCGTCCTTTTCCGCAAAGGAAACGCCGGGAAGGACCACATGGGCGAGCTTGGCGGTGTCCGTGTTAAAGATGTCGATGACGAGCAGGAACTCAGCGGATTCGAGAGCATGCTTCACATGGTTGGAGTCGGGATCGCTGCCGACCGGGTTCTCTCCAAGGACGACCAGGCCCTTTACCGAACCGTCTTCCAAGCCGTGCATCATTTCCATAATAGTGTATCCCACCTTCTGGGAGAGCTTGGCCTGCCAAACGTTCTCGAACTTGGCTTTCACCCCTTCGTCGATTACGGACTGGTATGCAGGATACACGTTGGGCAATCCGCCCATGTCGCATGCGCCTTGCACGTTGTTCTGACCGCGAAGCGGGTTGACTCCGGTGGACGGCTTGCCGATCTTTCCGGTGAGCATGGCCAGGTTCGCGAGACTCTTCACGTTATCCACACCGTGTGAGTGCTGGGTAATACCCATGGCATAAAGGATTGTCGATTTTTCGCTGCACGCGTACATTTCCGCGGCCTTTACGATGTCCTCCGCGGCGATACCCGTTATTTCCGAGACACGCTCCGGCGTATAGCCCTTGACCGTTGCCGCTAACTGATCGAAACCCTCCGTTCGCTCCTCGACAAATGCTTTGTCATGCCAATTGTTTTCGATAATGACGTGCATCATTCCGTTGATGAGCGCAACGTCCGAACCAAGATTCTGGCGGATGTGCAGGTCCGCGATATTGGCTATGTGGATCCGCCTGGGGTCCGCGACAAGCAGCTTTGCACCCTTGGCCTTTGCTCGATAGACCCGATGCGCGACAAGAGGATGGGCTACGGTTGTATTGGATCCCGTAATGAAGATACAATCGGCATCTTCTATCTCCGGGATGGAATTCGTCATGGCTCCGCTTCCGAATGCGGCGGCAAGACCTGCCACCGTGGAAGAGTGTCAAAGACGGGCGCAGTGGTCTATGTTGTTGGTGCCGAACCCCACCCGGCAAAGCTTTTGGAGAAGGTAGTTCTCCTCGTTGGTGCATTTGGCCGAAGTTAGGAACGCGACGTCGTCACCGCCATGTTGCTCTTTGATTTCACGTAGGCGGCCGGCGGCATAATCCAGCGCTTCATCCCAGGAAGCCTCCTGAAGCAGGCCGTCCCGTCGAATTAGCGGCTTGGTCAATCTCTCCGGGCTTTGGACGAATTCATGAACGTTCCAACCTTTGATACACAGCTTCCCGTCATTCATGGGATTCGTTTTGGAAGGGATCGTTCCAATCAGATTTCCGTCGAGCACTTCGAGAAGCATTTCACACCCGCACCCGCAGTATGGGCACGTGGTTCGGACGAATTTCATTTCCATCGATGTCTCCTCGATCGGGAAATGGTTGCACTTGTATGAGGCACGAAGTAACCAATCGAACTTACCACTAAAGGGACGCCGAATCAAGGCAACGGACGCGCATCACCGTTGTTCCATACGGCACTCGCAGGAAGGAGTCCTTCAATGAAAGCGTCGATCATCCTGGCTCACCCCAATCAGGGGAGCTTCAACCATGCAATTGCTCAAACCGCCGTCACGGAACTTGTCCGACTGGGCCATCATGTCGCGTTCCACGATCTTTACGCTGAGGGCTTCGATCCGGTTCTTCCAAAAGGAGAGGCTCGGGAAGACGTTGTTCTTCCCCCCTTCTTGGAGGAACACTGCCGGGAGATATGCTCGGCCGACGGCATCGTGGTGGTGCATCCAAATTGGTGGGGCCAGCCGCCTGCGATCATGAAAGGTTGGATAGACAGGGTATTCAGGCCGGGACGGGCTTACCGTTTCCTGGAGGGAGATAAGGGCGAAGGCATCCCCGTGGGGCTTCTAAAGGCCAAAGCCGTCCTTGTCTTCAACACCGCCAATACCCCGTCGGAGCGCGAGCAAGAGGAGTTCGGCGACCCACTTGAACGGCTCTGGAAAGACTGCCTGTTCTCCTTCTGCGGGGTTCGGACTTTTCAACGCGTAATGTTTACGGTCATCGTGACGAGTACCCCGGAACAGCGTCAACAATGGTTGGACCAGGCTGGGGATATGGTGCGGCGGCACTTTCCCGCGGATTAGGGGCGGAGCCCAATTTTGCGGCAGGGCATAACGGTAAGGGCGTTAAGTTATGGCCGGTTGCCGGAATCCAGCCCGAAATGAGGAAGGAAAGCCGGCGATCGGTCACGAAACAGGGCAACCCCGATGGCAGGACCGGCCTCCGTGCCGATCCTACCACGTCGCATCTAAGGGGATAGTCGAGGCAGCGAGAACGTATTGACAAAGACTTACTGATAACACAATCTTTTTTGGGTAAGCTCAATTCTTGGCCGGCCATGGGCCCTTAGAGTGGAGGAACTCCACGGCCGGTATATTGAGGAGAGGGAGTGTTCCTTCATCTGCCACACCGAGCCGGAAACAGGAGAGAAATCTATGGAAAACGCGGAGTCCTTCGGAGAAGTGTTAGAGGCGGTTAGTCGGCTGTCGGCCGGCGAACAGGAGACCCTGCTGGTAATCGTCCGGCACCGATTGGCGGAGGAGGGACGCAAAAGGTTGGCTCATGAAATTCGAGAAGCTAGGGAGGAGTTTTCGCAGGGACGCTGCAGGCCGACTACGGCCGAGGATCTCATGAACGAGATATTGTTTTGAAACACGCGCTGATACGTTCCGGTGCTTTTGTTCGTGCCGCAAAGCGCGTGATACGAAGGCGTCCCGAAGCGGCGTCGGAAATCCGGGCGGCACTGGAGCAGTTGGCGGAAGATATGAACCATCCCTCATTGAAGACACATAAGCTGAAGGGGGATCTTGAGGGATCTTGGGCTGCGAGCGCCGGCTACGATTTGAGAATCGTATTTCAAATGGTTGATTTCGAGGGCTCCCGAGCGATTCTGCTCCAGACCGTCGGGTCTCATGATGAAGTGTACTGACGTGGGTGGGGAAGTGGAAGGGCGGAAATCCGCCTGGGCCGCAAGGACGGAAATCGTTCTGTTCCGGAAACCACGTTGAAGAACGAGCGTTTAACCCAACTCCGGGGTGTTTTCATCCTCGATTGTTACCCCTCCTGGTCGTGGCTATTCGCGGCGGGGCACGGGGGTACGGCCTTGTACGGTGCCGGCTTGGTCCAAATAGGGTCGTCGTAACGATCGTGACAGGGCAGGCAAGGGGTCACGGCTAGGATTCTCGATATCTCCTCCCGATTGAACGGTCGCGAGAGTCGATGGGACGTGCTCTGTAGCGGCTTCCCTTCCGTGTCTGCAACGGCTTCCAGGGGATAGTCGATCCCAAGGCCCGACCCCCGTGAGTCGTACAATGGGAATAATACCGGGTTAGGGTCGGATGCCGCCCATTTCATACGGCCTTCACCCAAGCCCATTGCCTTGGGGTCGAAATGACAATCCAGGCAGCGAGGTACTTCTCGGCGAGTCGTGTGTGGGTGCGTCGGCCCCATTGCGATGGACGTGAGGCCGTTTTTCAGCGGCATGATCTTGGAATCGTAAGGTGCTACGATCTTGCCGTCGGAACCCGTCACCGTATTCCAGACCTGGCACCCGGGAACCAGAATCCCGATCCTTCCACGGGAGTTGATCCCCAAAATGTTCCGAGCGTACCGGAAATATCCCCGTCCCTCCGCCCATCGCCCCGGCGTCTCCTTCTTGGATAGGTGGTCGAGACCGTTGTGCCGGAAATCGAGCACTTGATGACACCCGTAGCATTGAGGGCTCCAGGCGCTGTGGCAAGCG
>JAZDOF010000778.1:0-2487 GCA_043799015.1 Pseudomonadota bacterium
ATTGCTTCTGTCCCGAGGGGCCGTTGCCGGTATCATAAACAATACGGGGATGACGGCATTGGCCTATGCCAAGATCCAAGGCTACGACGACATTGCGGAACTGCTCCAAGGGTCGGCGGCGGGCTGAACAAGCGGTTTGCACACGGATCGTTCCCGAAACGGCTTAAATTATCAGCCCTACCCGAGCGAAGTCCCGGGCGACGGCAGGGACGCTGGAGACTCAGTGGGAAGCCTGCGGATGGATTAGAGGGAATTCCGAAACAACGCTAGAATCTAAAATCCACTTTGATCTTGAAGATCCGTACGGCGGGAAACTCCCGAATGGGAACCCCCGTACCGGCTGAAAGTCGCTCGACCGTTGCTTCCTTGTCTGCCTCCGAAGGGCTTATGAGGGTGAACCATACGTTATACTCGTGTTTTCTTTCGTAGTTGTGGGTGACCCCGGGGCACGAGTTCACCACCGCCACGAATTCATCGAACTTTTCGCGGGGTACCTTTGCGGCCAGGAGTGTACTGAAGAATCCAACTCTTCTGGAGTTGATGGACGCTCCCATTCGGCGAATTATTCCCCTGCGTTTAAGGTCCGTTATTCTGTTGCGTACCTCGGCTTCATCCATACCGATGCGTCGGCCTATCTCGGCGTAGGGTCGAGAGGTCACGGGAAATTCGGCCTGTATGACGTTCAGCAGTTCCCTATCTTGAGCATCCATTGCTTCACCCTATCATTCGCCGGCAGGCACGGGCACATCATGATCCTTGGCCCTCGAGGGAGACGGTAACCTGCAGCGGTTCTACGGCATCAATCCTAAGTCCCGAAGGCTGAACGGAAACCGGGACCAGAATTTTACCTTTGTCCATGAGTTCCGAGACCTTCACGGGATCGGTAATCACCGATTTTAGACGCTCAAGATCCTCTTGGACCCCTCTCACCGTGACTTCGGTGGGCGAGACGGCCGCCCGGGTCCTCGTGGGAGGCTCTCCTACCAGGTTCACGGAGACCTGAACCTTTCTTACGGACGCGGCCACAATGTTAAGGTGAAGGTCCGAGGGCCTGATTCCGGCGATCATTACTCCCGGGGGCACCTGAATGCTCCGACGAGACAGCCGGAAATAGTTGAGGCCGGTGACTACTCGGTTCAGGTCCACCGCCGCTCGAACCTCACCTGATTTGAGGTTGGCCAGACTTGACTCCGAGCCGCGAACGCGCACGTCTATTCGATCCATCCATTTTCCGGATATTTCCAGCCCGGAGGGCAGATTCGTGTACTGAATAGGAACCTGGATCCCTATTTCGGATGTCTGTGGACCGACCATTATAAGCCACAAAACGAGTGCTGAAAACAGGGAGGCCGCCTTCAAGCGCCAATTCGCGGTAAACAGCCCCGTCAACCCTCGGGAATCCGCTATTTCGGACGGACCGCCATGGTCCATACATCGCTCGATGTCTCTTCGAAGATCGCTCTTACTCTTATATAGCGTTATTCCGCCGCCTTCCACCAAAGAAACCTCCCCCCGCTCTTCGGATACCACCAAGCATACGGCATCGGACCTCTCGGTCAAGCCCACGGCCGCCCGATGACGCGTCCCGTAACGACCGTCGAGAGATTGATCAATGGAAAGCGGAAGGATACATGCCGCGGCGCGGACCTTGTTTCGAACAATGATGACGGCCCCATCATGCAAGGGCGAGTTTTTGTTAAAGATTGTCAGGAGTATCTCGGCAGATACCAGCGCGTCCAACTGTTTGCCTTGCAGGAGCAGGTCCTCAAGCCTGTGTTCCCTGCGGAATACGATCAGGGCCCCCACTCGGAGCCTTGCCATCTCGCCGACGGCTTTGACGACCTCATTGATAACATCGTACTCGATCGCGTCTCCGGCTCGGCCGTTGATGTACTTTGCCGGCGAAGCCCTTTCCAGCATTTCCCGAAGCTCAGGCTGAAATACGATGGCCAGAACGATGATGAAGGCCGCCCACAGGTATTGAAAAAAAACAGACGTCATCACCAAGCCGAGCTTGGAAGCGGCAAGATACAATATGCCCATGCCTACCATGGTAAAGAGTATCTGGAATGCACGGGTACCCTTGAACCACGCCAGAATCGCGTAAGCGAACCCGGCAATGATGAGTATATCGGCTATGTTGGCGGCGCTAATCGAATAAATCAAGTCTTTCAAATATTGCATCCCGGCTTCATCATTAGGGAATCGCGAGTTGAGCCGTCTCTCCCGCATGACGGCAAGATGCCGGCCCCTGGGGAAAAAATCAAGACACCCTTGCCGCTTAACGTTCAGAACGGTTCGGCTATCCACACTACCTGTGGATAACTTGAAGGTAACTCTGTGGACAAAAGCGAATTTCTTACTGCTCGACTGCCTTATCGGTGAAGTGGTCCGAAATGGGGCAAGACCAAAAGGGTAGTCATTTCAGGACACAATGTAAGGTGCCGGGATTTCGAAAGCGCGGCTCCGGACCCTATCGTCGCCCCG
>JAZDOF010000779.1:0-7359 GCA_043799015.1 Pseudomonadota bacterium
CTGGGCTCGAAGAAGAGCGGGGACGGACTGATGTCGGTAAAATGGTTTCGGGAAGGCCGAATGGACCTTGTCGAAGAGTACTGTCGGAAAGATGTAGCCCTCACCCTGGACCTGTACCGTCACGGACTCATGCATGGACACCTGGTCCACAGGGCCAAGAGCGGAGGACTCTTTCGGGTCCCGGCATCTTGGGCCGGTCCAAGGTAACTCCTGGTGCTGCTGCGGGTCCGTATTGGTCCGCCCCACGGCGGCTCGACATCCGTGCGGCATCGATCATGACACGGGGTATCGACCCATAGGCGTCAAGATAACGGTCCAATCTTTATAATATCATGTGGTTATATTCCACCGGCCCTTCCTTGCAGCAAAGACCGACAGAGAAATCCCCCCCAACCCCCCTTTAGAAAAGGGGGGAGGAATCGGTCTCTCATCCCGCCCCTGAATCTCAACCGTGTAGTTGTCCGGTTCTACCGGCCTTTAGAAAAGGGCGGAGGAATCGGTCTCTTACCCCCCCTTTGTAAAGGGGGGCAGGGGGGATTTTTTCTTCTGCCTGTAGCCCTATTTTGACGCCTATGGGTATCGACCCATGGATGGTCTCACCACTTCGGCAACAGAAACGGGGTCTTTTTGCGGTATTCTTCGTATTCGTTCCCGAACCGTTCGCGCAATTCCTTTTCTTCGATGAATTTGTGATAGCAGCCCCCAATGATGAGGACGACAAGGACCATTATGACCCCCACGGCGAAAGAGCCGAAAACGGCCCCCAGACCGAAGTAATAAAGGCATGCCCCGAACTGGATGGGGTTCCGGCTGAATCTGTAAGGGCCCGTAACTATGAGTTCCTGCGGAGGCGCCAGGGGAACCGGCGTGCCCCGGCCGATCCTGATATGAGCAAACAAACACCAGGCCAACACCAACAAGCCCAGCACCACGGAGACCGCCCCGATGATTTTCTGAATTGACGCCCAGGCGTTGAGAAGGTACCGTTGTTCGATCGCGTACCCCGCGGCGAACAGCAGTGCAGGCAAGATCCCAACAAAGAATATGCCCCCGAGTACGCCGGCCGTGATTTTGTATCTCGGGGAACGCGTTTGCCCTGCCCAGTCAAGCAGCTTTGTTACGACGATCTTCATTCGAGCCTCCATGATACGAAGCGAAGATGCAAGGTTGAGGCCGGTAATCGGCCTCCATCATCCGGGACCCGTCCCTCTACCCTACCCCATTTCCGCTGATGACACTCTCCACCCGGTCCGCAATCTTCGAAAGTATTTCCCCCGCGCTTCCCAGCAGGAGAAGGTCGGCGACCTGGCGGTGCAACGCCGAAGGCTCTCTGTTGATTTCAAGGACGGTTGCAGGCGGGTATCTCAATTTCACGGAGATGGGTATTTGGGCTGCGGGGTATACCTGGAGGGACGTGCCCGCCACGAGCAGCACGTCGCATTTTTGCGTCTGCATCTGCGAAACGGCCATGGCCCGGGAGGGAATGGCTTCGCCGAAAAAAACCGCGTCGGGCTTCATGAGCCCTCCGCACTTTCCGCATCTTGGGGTCTCTTCGGCTCCTTCGGCCAGGCGACTTTCCACTTCGTCAATGGGGACCGAGCTGCGGCACTTCATGCATGCCGCGCGGAGAAGGTTGCCGTGAAACTCGACGACATCCACCGATCCCGCCTTCTGGTGCAAGTTGTCCACGTTTTGCGTGATCAAGCACTTGAGCACCCCAAGGTGTTCGAGACGAGCGAGGGCCGTATGAGCGGGGTTGGGCTCGGCACGGCTCATGTCGAAATCACCCGAGATCTTCAATTGCAGATGCAGCTTCCAGAACCGGGCAGGGTTTTGGAGAAACCTGTCGATGGCGAATTCACCAGGGTCGATCTTTTCCCAAAGCCCTCCAGGACTTCTAAAATCAGGGATCCCCGATTCGGTGCTCACCCCCGCCCCGGTCAGAGCCACGGCATTTTGGGAGCGAGCAAGCGCCTCGGCGGCGCGAGCAATTAGATCTTCCATCTGAAACCTCGCATGGGAACGATTCGTGTTCAAACTGTCCGGACGAGAGCACACCGTGATTGCGATCGACCAATCGGGTATCGACCTTCTCCGGGCGCGACCTTGCCGCTTCGGTGCTTCATGTATCAAGTTCCCGGCAATTCGTGGGTTCAGTCGTAATTCGCTCCAAGAACTCTCGAAGGACATCCAGATAATATTCCGAAATGCCGGTAATCTCAAACCCCGCCGACGTGGTACCTCCGGCCCCGTCCGTCGACGTCCAGCGGCACTGAGCGTAAAATTCGATGGGTTCAACGGCTGCAACCTTTCGAGGCACCATGACGAAGGTTATGGTTTCACCGGGTCTCGCTTCAATCCCGGACACCTTCATTCCACGCTCGGTTACATCCACTACGGTGCCGTTTATTCCGGGGCGATCGGCATCGAATATGGGCAGGTTGAAAGCCAGGAGTAACCGCGGCAACCGGCGCTTAGTCTCCCCGGTCACGCTTTCATCCCAGAAAACGGGTCTGCACCTGACGTGACGGTACTCGACTCGGCGGGAATCAAGCAGCCGCTCGACCAGGTCCTTCAGCGCTCGCGACGAAAGATCGTACTTTTCCATGAGCAAGGCGTCCGTCATGCCCGAGCGGACATTGTCGGTAAGTTCGTCAATGGGAACTTCAGGGATGTCGGGCATATGCAGAGCCTCTTCTAATCGAGTGTACGAGGCCGGCGCGCAGCCGTCGTCTTATCGCCGCCGAGCGGGAACGCTACGCGGTTCAACACTTCGCCGAAGCGTTCGCCGTGCCGGTTGTGCCTCTTGTAGTGATCAACCGCGTCGGCGACGATCTTCAAGACCTCATCGTCGGAATAGATGCCGGGGAGTTCCCGTGCCAATTGGGGATGACGGCCCAGCTTTCCGCCCATCATAATGCGCCGGCCCTCCAGTCCTACGGCGAGGGTGCCGGATGGACAAGCCGCGATACACAAACCGCACGCCACACACTTGGTCTCTTCGATAATAGGTACCTCCGACGCTTCGTCAAGGCTTATCGCCTCCTCCATGCAAGTTTCGGCGCATGAGCCGCATTTTGTACACGGGACTTCAGACAACCTCGGGCGTCTCGCCGCGATGATCCCAATGTCCGCGATTTGCGGCCGCGAGCAGGCGTTCGGGCAATCCGCAATCGTGACCCTGAATTCGTGGTGCAGCTTTAGTGGCCCCACAACGCGCTCCTTGAGGAAGGCTCTCAATTCCTGTGAAGCAAAAATGGCTTCGATCCCGTTCACCAGGTCCCCGTCGAGGGGAACGCGGTTGGGGCACCCGCCGGAGCCGAAGCAGGTCTCTACTTGGTAACCTCTCACCTCGCTTTCCATGTTGTTAAGAAATCTCTGCCGGCAGTAGTCCACGTGTGTCATGGTAACGCGGCGGTCGCCGCGACGCGCGGCTTCTTCCTCAACCCTGGCTTTCACCCTTTTTCGAACGAAAAAAGGGACTCGGGAAAGGGCTTCCTTTGCCTCATCCGACCACTCGGGGCCATTCGATGCTCTTTTCAAGAAGTCAAACGCCGTCATTTCTCCTCCCGTCCCTATGTTGACCATTTTGCCGCCCGATGCATTCGAGCAATAGGGGCCCGTGATCGGTATCATGATTGCGTGGAGCGCGGCGGTCATGGGCGTTCGCCTCGTCCAAGCAAGGAGAGTTACACCGCGGCATAGGCCGCATGGCCCCCTTGGGACCGCCCATTCTCCCGCCGCGGGTCCTTCGACCCGATCCGGGATTCCTAAACCGGGCGACATAGTTTATAACAAGAACGTTCCGCCAAGCTTGACCTGAATCAAGTCATCAACAAACTCCATAAAGGGACGGAGCGTCGTATGGATTACACGGACATCATCGGCGGGATCCCTCTGTTCGAAGGTCTGCCCGAAGATCGGCGTCGAGATTTGAGCTCCATAGTGTCCGAAAAAAAAGTGGACCGCAGTGAGGATATCTTCTTCGAGTCGGACCCGGCGGATGGGTTCTACGTGGTCATCGCGGGCAAAGTGAAGATTTACAAACTGTCGCCTGATGGAAAGGAGCAGATCCTGCACATATTCGGGCCGGGCGAGCCTTTCGGAGAAGTCCCCGTTTTTGAGGGCCGGCGATTCCCGGCCAACGCGACCGCACTTGAAAAGAGCCGACTATTGTTCTTCCCCAGGAACCGTTTTGCGGACCTCATCAGCCGGAACCCCGCACTAGCCATGAGCATGCTGGGGATGCTGTCCCGGCGGCTCCGGAATTTCACGGCGCTTATCGACGCACTCTCCCTAAAGGAGGTGCCGGGGCGCCTAGCCACGCACATACTCTACTTGAGCGACCGAGAAGGAGGAGCGGAATCCGTGGACCTCGACATGCCCAAGGGGCAATTGGCGGCCCTCATAGGCACCATTCCCGAGACTCTTTCCCGCATCCTTGCCCGGATGACCCAACAGGGCTTTATCAGATCGGACAAGCAGAGAATCACGATTTGCGACAAACCGGGCCTGGCCGACCTGGCCGAAGGTCTGAAGCGACTGCAATAGGGCTAATGAAATCATCCGAAGATCGTTTTTCCGTACCGGCATGCGCCGATCGCCTGCGGTCCCTCTATAGCACCCTCAACCATCGTGAATTCGTCCATCCGGACCCGCTCGAGTTTCTTTATTCCTACGAGGACGTAAGAGATAGAGAAATCGCGGGATTGATCGCGTCCGGTTTGGCGTACGGCAACGTGAAGCAGATATTGAAAAGTGTTTCCCTGGTCTTGGGCCGCATGGGCCGGCCTGCCGAGTTTCTTTTAGAAAGCGGTAGAGAGGCCCTTGACAAGGAGTTTCATGATTTCAAGCACCGCTTTACCACTGGATCCGAGCTCGCTGCCCTGCTGTTTGCGGCCAAGAGAATTCAGGAGGATCACGGTTCGCTTGAGGCATGCTTCCTGACCGGGATGCACGACGAGGACCGCACCGTCATCCCGGCCCTCACCAGGTTTGTGGAAGGCCTTCGGGCCGCCGGCAGGCTCGTAGTCCCCGGAAGCCTCATCCCTTCCCCCGAAAAAGGCAGCGCGTGCAAGCGATTGAATCTTTTTCTCAGATGGATGGTGCGCCGCGACGGGGTTGATCCCGGGGGTTGGGACCGGGTCCCTTGTTCCAAGTTGATCGTGCCCTTGGATGTTCACATGCATAGATTGGGGTTGATGCTGGGGTTTACCTACCGCAAGGCGGCAAATCTCAAGACTGCGTTCGAGATCACGGACGCGTTTAGGAAGATCGATCCGGAAGATCCGGTCCGGTTCGACTTCTGTCTGACGCGTCTAGGGATCAAACCCGAAATCCTTGAAACGGACGACAAATGTGCTTTGTTGGAGATGGTGCGCGGGTGAGAGAGTAAACTCATAGGCCGTTATGAATATTGTACGCGTGGCCGGGAGTGTCGTCCGATCCGTGCGGCTCGGGAACACGGCATATGGGCGGCGTCGCGGGAAGGAAGCCGTGCGGTGCGCACCTGGGGACCGGTATCGTGACCCCGACTTGGGCGCATAGGCGTTAAGATAAGCGCCCCAAAGGATGAAGTGATGGTTCTAAACTTCGTGAGGGCACAGATGGAAACACTTGTGGAAATGCGGGCGCCTCGTACCCTCGATAGTCCGTAAACGAACAGGGGGTGTTCAATGGGCAGGAGTTTCCGACGGGCGATTGCACGCATAGAAGTCGGCACGCCCCAAACGGGTCAACGTTTCGGCACAGCCTTTCTGGTTCACGGCAACTACGTGCTCACGGCCCTGCACTGCGTCGCGGATCGAGGGGTCGATCCGCCGCAATTCATGTCAGGCCCGATCATGCTCCGCTTTCCCGATCGTGTCACCCAAGCTGCCGTGGTGTCTGATTGCTGGGACCGCTCAAAGGATTTCGTGCTGCTGAAATGCGACCAGCCGCCGGATGAAGAGGCCCTCCACCTTGCCGAACTTAATGAATCTGAGGGACAGGAAACCGGCTCCGCCGTAAGGTGGCAGACCCACGGTTGGCCGTCGACGAATCCAGTTGACCCGATGGATTTTGCAGGCGAGGTTCGTACGGCCATCGGGCGCGTCGGAGGGGTCGAAGCAATACAATTGTTCAGCTTCGAGGCCGCTGCCGGAGTTGGAGCACAAGTTCCCGGATTATCCGGCGCACCTGTAATAGTGAACGGCGCCGTGGTTGGTCTGCTCAGATCCGCCTTGACCGATGCGGAGGGCAAATCTCAAGCAGGAGCACTCTACGCCTGCCCTGTATCCCAGATTCTTTTGAAATGCGCTGGTTTCTTACCCATGCCGGACCCGGTATGGGGGCTGCCGGGTTTGCCGAGATGGGATCTTCCTAGTGAACCGTTCCGCTATCTTAGCCCGTATCGGAAAGAAGAGGCGGAGCTTTTCTTTGGGCGGAACGATGCTGTTCGCCGGCTTTACGACACCGTCATGGACCCGGACACGGACCCGATCATCCTATTTTACGGCCAATCGGGTGTGGGGAAATCCTCGTTGTTGGATGCAGGTTTACAGCCTCGTTTGGAATGGAATCGCCTTGTCCGATATGCGCGCCGCGATCCGGAGAAAAGACTGTCGGGGTCCCTTGCAGCTCTGCTCGGGCGTCAGGATATGGACGCAGAGCTTCCGGACCCCCGGCTCGCCCTGGAAACGGAAAAGCCGCTGATAGTAATGATCGATCAGGTTGAGAAAGCGTTGGAGCCCGGCGTCGCGGAAGATCCTTCCGAGTGGCCGGTCTTTGCACGGAAGGTGGTAGGCATCTTTGCCGACCGGGACCGTCGCCCGAGAGGCAAGATACTCCTTTCGTTCCGCAAGGAATGGCTCGCCGAGATCGAGAAGACGATCGAAGAAGCCGGAGGCTCTTTCACCAAGATTATGCTCCGCCCCATGGGCCGAGAGGACGTGAGAGCGGTGGTTGCCGCCCTGGCGGAATATGGCCGGTTCCAACGAAAATACCATATCCAAGTGGAACCGGGCTTACCCGAACTCATTGCCGATGACCTGACGGAAGATCCGAATTCTCCCATTGCACCGACTCTTCAAGTGCTTTTGACCAAAATGTGGCAACAGGCCAAACGGGAGTCGAGCTCGGAACCCCGGTTCACGAAGGAACTCTACTCCACACTAAAGCAAAAGGGGGATCTGCTGCGAGACTTCCTCCACGAGCAGCTAAGCCGGCTCCCTCCCGCCCACGTCCAGTCCGGCCTCGCTCTGGATGTTCTCTCTTATCATACCACAGACCTGGGGACAGGGACGCGACACGTGCCGGCGTCCGAATTGTCGCTCAACTACTCCCATGTGACTGATTTTACGTTCTTTATCGGAGCCGTCA
>JAZDOF010000780.1:0-3167 GCA_043799015.1 Pseudomonadota bacterium
AGACGGCTCCCTCCGGCGGTATGGTGCGCGTTTCATCCATCACGTAATCACGAATCAAGATGGTGCCTCCCGGATTGAGGGACCGGAAGGCCTTGGCATAGAGGTCGCGGTTTCCTTCGGGGCTGTTGGAGTGGATGATTGCGGACAACAGTACCAGATCGTATCCGCCGGGCAAGTCATCGACGTGGAAATCACCCGGGACGATTTCCACCCTATCCAGCAGCCCGGCCGCGGAGAGCCACTTCCTGGTTATGTCCACCACCTCCGGCAGATCAAACACGGCAGCCGTCAAGTGAGGGGCCGCGCCGAGAAACGCGGCGGTGTAAACGCCCGATCCGCCGCCCACGTCCAGCAGACGTCGGAAAGGGCTGAGGTCGATCAAACCCGCTATCTTCACCGCCACATCTCGACCGATCACTTGCATGGCGCCGATGAACGCCTCAAGATCCTCCAGCGGCCGTGAACGGAGGGTACCCGCCGCAGTGTTCACCCCGGTTCGGACTATTTCGGTAAGATTCGACCATGTATTCCACATACGCACGCGATGAAGGATCATCGGCAGCACCGACCGGTGGGGGTCCGTCCCCAACAAGTCCGTGACCGAGGGATGGAGCGTGTACGCCCCGCCGGTCGTCGTCACAAGGAGTCCCAAGGCCGTTAAAGCATCCATGAGTATTCTCAGCCCTCGGGGGTCCCAGCCCTCTGCGGCGCACAGATCGTTCACCGTTTTGGGACCCGCCTCGAGCCGTGAGAACACTCCCAATTCAGCCGCGGTGAGGACAATCCTGGGGGTCAAGAACCCGCCGCTCAATTCGAGGAGCCGGCCTCCGGTCATATGCTCTTCCATCACAGTATCTCCTTGTGACCATGTCTGGGACCTACCGTCCGCAGATGCCTTCACCAACGTCGGTCATCATATCACAGAGCATCGAGGTCCTTTTCACCGGTACGTATGCGTACTACGGAATCGACCGAAGACACGAAGATCTTTCCATCACCGATGGTCCCGGTGCGCGCGGCCGAAATGACCTTCTCTATCACTTCATCGGTCAAGTCGTCCGACACGATCATTTCCACCTTGATCTTAGGAAGGAAATCGACCAAGTACTCGGCCCCGCGGTAGATTTCCTTGTGACCTTTCTGACGACCGAATCCCTTCACTTCGGTGACCGTCATGCCTTGAACCCCCACGGATTTGAGGGCTTCCTTTACGTCATCCAGCTTGAAAGGCTTTATTATGACTTCGATTTTTTTCATTCTCCGCTCCTTTTACGGCACAGGGGCCGAAGGGGTCGCCCGAACAAAAACCACACGCGGAACCCTGGGGCGGCCCTTGGTATTCAAATAGGATACAACGGGCGCGTTAGCCCTTGCGACCTCCATCGCAGCGTCACCCCAACACTATAGATCGTAACCGACCTCACCGTGAAGGGCCGTGTCTACGCCGGACTCCTCTTCTTCTTCGGATACGCGCAGCCCCATGATTGCTTTTACTACGTACAGGACGCCGGCGGTAACGACCGCGCAATAGACGATGACCGCAACTATCCCGATAAGCTGGGGCACCAATTGGGCGGCATTACCGAGAAACAGCCCATTGTTGCCGGCCGGATTCAACGCCTTGGCCGCGAACAAGCCCGTTGCGATGGTTCCCCATACGCCGCCGACCCCGTGAATACCCACGACGTCGAGAGAGTCATCATACCCTAGACGGTCCTTGGCGAGAACACCGAGGTAACATATAACCCCGGCCACCGAACCGATGACCAGGGCGGCGCCCGGCCCCACGAAACCGCACGCGGGGGTTATGGAACCAAGGCCTGCAATGGCCCCCGAGGCTATTCCCAATGTGGTCGGCTTGCCTCGGTGGAACCATTCCGCGGCGGCCCACGTCAGTACACCCGCCGAAGCGGCGATATGGGTGGCCATGAACGCGTTACACGCAATGCCGTCCGCGGCCAATTGACTCCCGGCATTGAACCCGAACCAGCCGAACCAGAGCATTCCGACTCCGAGCAGGGTCAAGGTGAGGTTGTGCGGGATGAACGGCCGAGTGCCGTACCCGCGTCTCGGTCCGACTATGAAGGCCGATACCAGCGCGGCTACGCCGCAATTGAGATGGACCACCAAGCCGCCGGCAAAATCCAGACAACCGATGGAGGCCAACCAACCTCCTCCCCAAACCCAGTGACACACCGGAGAATACACCAAAGTCATCCACAACACTATGAACACGACGAACGATGAAAACTTCATCCGTTCCGCAAATGCTCCCGATATCAGCGCCGGAGTGATGATGAAGAACATACCCTGGAAAACGAAGAAAGCGGAATGTGGAATGGTCAAACCCTCTTTTACGGCCGCTCCGACACCGTTGCACAAGAGGTGGTTGAGGCCGCCCACCACTCCTCCCACATCCGTGCCGAAGGCCAAGCTATAGCCGTATAGCACCCATATGACGGTGGCGAGGCCCATTAGGAAGAAGCTGTGCATCATGGTGGAGAGCACGTTCTTGGAACGGGTAAGTCCTCCATAGAAGACGGCCAATCCCGGCGTCATAACCAGCACCAGGGCTGCGCAGGCCAAGACGAACGCTGTATCGGCGGGGTTCATTCACTAACCTCCCAAGAAAAAGAGTTGTGGTCTTCGGTCCATCGAAACGGAGCGCCGCGTCTCATGGGGCCGCTTCACGACCGGTGCCGAAAGTCGTCGTCCTGTTTACGAGTTCCTTGCCTTGGTCCCTGTTTGAGTTCCACAAGGGGCAGGGGCGTACCGCACTTTCGATCGTCGGTCTTCATCGCTGGGCCCTACGTCCGATGAGTGGGCCTGAAATATCTCCATTCGATAAGCCGAATCGCTCAGAGATCGGCATAAAGAGGGAGCAATCCCCATGCCGGGCCGGCGAGCACATGGCTGGTGCGGGTAAGGTATCGGTATTATGGAAGATAAGTGTAGCGGATCTTCAGAGCCAGATTCGATGTGGGCGAAAAAAAGTTTCGCATATGTCGTTTTATGGTAGGTGTGTTACAGTATTGTCGGTAATTCACGTTAGCTGCACTGAAGTAACCGTTCGCGAGCCGAACGGTTACCTCACTCAACCGTCAGGCGGATATGAATTCGAATCTCAGCCTGCCTTCGCCAAGGTCCACGGATCGGACCGTTACCTT
>JAZDOF010000791.1:0-4363 GCA_043799015.1 Pseudomonadota bacterium
GATGGACGTGAAGGTTTTCGGAGTGGTAGGAGCCGGCCAGATGGGCAACGGCATAGCTCAGGTGGCGGCCATGTCGGGTCTCCGGGTCATCATGAACGATATCAACCAAGAGTTCGTTGATAAGGGCATGAAAACCATAGCGAAGAACTTGGGTCGTGCCGTTTCCAAGGGGAAGATGACCGAAGACGAAAAGGGAGCGATCCTGGCACGGATCAAACCGAGCGTGGATTTGGCGGATTTTTCCGAGGCCGATTTCGCGGTGGAAGCCGCGCCCGAGAACCTTGAGCTAAAGAAGAACATATTCCTGAAGCTTGATGCAGCGCTCCCGGCAGGCCGAATTCTTGCGAGCAATACTTCATCGATTTCCATCACGAAGTTGGCCGCTATTACGAAGCGACCGGAAAAATTCATCGGGATGCACTTCATGAACCCGGTGCCGGTGATGAAACTGGTGGAGGTAATCAACGGTCTCTCAACGGACAAGGAGACTACGGACGTCACCGTGGAATTGTCGAAGAAGTTCGGCAAGATCCCGGTGGAGGCTCAAGACTTTCCAGGCTTTATTTCGAACCGCATCCTCATGCCCATGATAAATGAAGCCGTGTACACTCTGTTCGAAGGGGTGGGAACCCCCGAGGCAATTGATGAAGTAATGAAACTCGGCATGAATCACCCCATGGGCCCCCTTGCCCTCGCGGACCTCATCGGGCTGGACACGTGTCTTGCCATCCTTCGAGTACTTCACGACAATTTCGGGGATCCCAAGTACAGGCCCTGCCCGCTGCTCATAAAGTACGTGGATGCCGGATTTTACGGCCGTAAGAGCGGACGCGGTTTTTACGATTATTCCGGGAAATAAATTCACCGCGGCCCTTGTCGCCGATTGCTCCAACTTCGTTCCCAGAGACTGCCTGGGAACGAACCCCAAAGGAGCCCATTGAATCTCTGCTTTCCCGACGGACGCAAATCCTGCGTCGCGTGCTGCGGTTTGTACAATGTTCCCGACGGGACGCGTGCCTCCCTCCTCAGCCGTCTGGATGAAAGGACGGACCTTTTCCGCAAAGTAGAACGGACCCCGGACGCCATTACGGAGTACGAAGGCGTCATCCGGTCACAGGACCCGGCCTTGCCCCTGGACGACACAATTCACGTGTGCGAGTTCACCGGCTTCGTGGACGAGGAGCGGCGCACTCCCGGCTGCCTGCTGCATCCCCTTGCCGCGGGTAACGAGGGCATCGACCTCCGGGGTTTGTGCTATTACGGCAGCATGGCCTGCAAATCCTTCTACTGCCCCTCGTGGAGCGATCTGCATCCCGATCGGAAACGTATAACCGCGGAAGCGATCGACGATTGGCACCTGCACGGATTGGTTGCCACGGATTTGGACTTCGTGGATTCCGTGTTCGAGATAATCGAGCAAATGCTCGGCGAGGCCGTCGATCCGGACCGCCTGATGTCAGGACCGGGGCTGGAGGTCCTTCGCGAAATATTCGGGTGGAAGGACGCGTGGCCTTGGGCCGGGGAATCGCGCCTTCGCCGCAACCGGTACTTCTTCAGGAAATCCGTCCTCTGGCGAGGGGATCTTGCCGAGCACGTCGAGATACTGCTTACCGCCCTACGTCATACATATCAAATACGCGGGGAAATGCCCGGAGCGGAGGAATACGTGACCGATGCAGCGGAAAGATTCCGGGCCGCATATTCCCGATGAAGACGGGTAGGGACGGCAGCCGGGCCGGATGGGGTCTGAGTTGCGGTATATTAACTAAAAATATAAGTCAATTATGCGTGTGTTGTGTGGTGTTGCCTGATGGTTACCGCATAGCAGGCAAAATGACTTGACGGTTCGTGAGACATTCGCTATGCTTGAACGGCATTCATCCGTTATGCGATTTTTTGACCGATTGTTTTTTGCGGGGCGAGTTCGTGCTCACCCGCTTTGGAGAAGGTTGTGTCGACGCGCTCAATCCTGATTATAGTCGGATTCTTCTGGGCCGCCGTAGCGGTGCAGGTAATTCCCGCAGGCGCACAGTCTTATATGCCCCCGCCTGACCCGTGTGAACTGAGTCCGGTTTCGTACGCGCCCCCTGAAGGGCCGGTTTGTACCCTCCCGCCGCCTCCGAAGGTGTGTGGCTACTGCCCTCCTCCCAGGGTGCATCAGCGACAACTGGTGGGGCCGCCGCCCGGGTCGCCGACCGTGTGCGTAGGACCAAGAATTCCCGGAAAAGCTCCGTACAGGATTACGCCGTGCTCGCCCGCGCCTCCTCCTCCCTGCCCTAATACCGCCTGCGGACCATGACGTTTCAGCATCATCGGTGGGTCGCTCAGTAGGAGGGTTTACGCCTTCAGCTTCTCCGACGTGAACTCAAGCGCGACCGCCGGTCGCCCGTACGATGCCGACGACCAACCGCTTAATAACGCAGAGGCGTATCTGAATCGCTCCATCAGATAATGGAAGCAGCCCCGGCTTCGAGGAACACGTTGATCCTCAATCCCAGTCGTAGGTCCCGAATCAGCGCGTCTTCATCGTCGATGAAGGCATTCAGGCGTTCTCCCGCGTCAACCACTGCCCTCACACGCCCATTTTCATACGACAGACCGACAACGGTCCCCGCGTAAGTGTTCGGGTTGCCTTGGGCTTCGGGGCCCGCGTCCAAGCGTATCCTTATCTTTGAAGGATCTATTGCCAAGAGTTCGCCCTGATGTACGGCATCATCGAGATGAACCGTAATCCGTCCGGTGTCGAATACCAAGCCTTGGGCCTTGATGGCACCCCGGAACAGATTGTCCGGACCCGTCGGCACAATCCGACCCATCCGCAAATGAATCACCCTGTGCGCGACCGACTGGACCTTCTCGATGGCATGGCCGGTAAAGATGACGGTAGTGCCGCGCTCCGCACACAAACGGACCACTATTTCTTCAGTGCGATTAACGGCTTCACGATCCATGTGGTTGTGGGGTTCGTCCAGCAGCAGAACGGCAGGCTCCAAGGCCAACGCCGCCGCCAGAGCGACCCGTTGAGATTCGCCGCCCGAAAGGGACCGGGCATAGCGGCCGGCAAAGCCGTGCAAGCCCACCACTTCGAGGGCCTTCAACGCCGCCTTTTCCGCGTCCACGCGTGACACCTTGCGTATGCGGAGTCCCCAAACAATGTTGGCCAGAACGTTTTCTCGGAAAAGGTAAGGATTCTGAAGGAGCATCGACACCCTTCGCCTGAGCGAAACAGTATCGGCCTCTCTTACTCTTGTTCCGAAGAACTTGATTTCGCCCTGTTGAGGCGTTTCAAGGAATGCGAGAAGGTGCAACAGGGTGGTCTTGCCGGACCCGTTGGGACCGACAAGGCCGACTATTTCTCCTTGGCCGATTTCCAAACGAGGTATGCGCAGGACAGGCTCGTTCCCGTACCCGTAAGACACATCCGTGAGATCATAAGCGCGGGTCATGCCTTGCCTCTTTGAAGAACAAACAGAGCGCCGTTCACGGCCAGAGCCACCGCAAGCAGCACGATGCCCAGCGCCAAACCCAATTCGAATTCGCCCTTGCTGGTTTCCAGGGCAATGGCTGTGGTCATGGTTCGCGTCAGACCTCTTATGTTGCCGCCGAGCATCATGGCGACCCCCACTTCGGAGATGACTCTGCCGAAGGCCACAACGACGGCCGAGGTGATCGCGAATCGCGCCTCTCGGAGAATCTTTCCCGTCGTTTGCATGGGAGTGGCGCCAAGGACCTTGCACGTCACCATGAGTCGGGGGTCGAGACCTTGCACCGCTGCAAGAGTCAGATTGACCACGGTGGGCAGTCCCAGGAAAAACAGTCCGATGGATATTCCAGCGGGAGTGAATAGGAGTTCCAAGGGGCCCAAAGGGCCGCGACGGCTTAATAGTGCGTAAAAGAGAAGCCCGATCACGACGGTCGGAAAGGCCATCATCGTGTTGAGAATCACTTGAAGGGCCGACTTCCCGCGAAAGCGTTTCAGGGCGGTGAGCACGCCCAATGGAACGCCCAGTATCGATGAAAGCAGCGTGGCGAGAAGAGATACCTTGAGGGACGTCCATACTATGAAGTAAACGTCGGGATCAAGGCTGAAGACCAGTCGCCAGGCATCGGCAAAGCCTTTGAGAATGAAATCCATGTGTTGGTATGGGGACTCGTTTTCCGAAGCGCTTATGCGTCCAATCGTTAAAAGTCTTTGGGGAGGGGTCCAGGGTGGACCTCTTTACAGAAATTTCTATGCCTCTGTGAGGCACAACGAACTACGAAATGCGTTCCCATTCTCTATGTCCGAAACTGCCGATGCTCGGTAACTATATGTGATGGCGGCAATAATTGGCAGTTCTTGGGGATGGGGGTCCGGGGGGGG
>JAZDOF010000353.1:0-3201 GCA_043799015.1 Pseudomonadota bacterium
GGATAGGGGTAGGAAGAACCGGTTGAGTTCCCGGCCCCTCCTCCCTCCGAACCGTACGTGCGGTTTTCCCGCATACGGCTCTCCGGTCGGTGGTTCACCGCCGTGCGGATTGACTGGCCGCAGCATGGGCTGATGTCAAGGAGAACAACCCTTGCCCGGCAAAGAAGACATTGGGCCAACGATTATGGTCGAGTCCGCGGCCGCGCCCGCGGCGTTTGTTACGTTTCCGAAGTATACTGCGCAAGCGCATTCGCACCCATTTGTCGATGCGGTCGAAGGTAGTTTTGTGACTATGTTTGAAGTAGCCAAACCAGCCTACAAGTGCGGCGGAGACCATAGAGATAATCATCCTAAGACTCAGGCCCGATGTGCGCCTAGTCAAGGCCCGAATCGTGTCCTTGAGCTTTCCGAGGCTTTTCTTGCGAGGCCATCGGTAGCCGCGCTCGAAATGGTATCCCAGGAAATCAAAGCCGCCACGTTGTGTGGCGTCTACGATCCGAGTTTTGTCCGGATGCAAGGTAAGTCCGGCACGGGCCGTCCAGCCTTGTATCACCCCAAGGGCTTGTGCGGCCTCTTCGGCACTCTTGCACATAACCACGAAGTCGTCGGCGTATCGTACCATCTGGAAGTCCAACGACTCCATGTAATGGTCCAGACCATCAAGGTAGATATTGGACAGCAGAGGACTCATGACCGCCCCCTGGGGGGTTCCCCGTTCGGGTGTCCATCCTTCGGCGGTATCCATGACCCTTTGCTTGAGGTATGCCTCAAGGAGGCCCACCACTTGGGTGTCCGCTATCTTGACCTTGATGAGTTCCATCAACGACTTGTGGGGAATTGTGTCAAAGTACGATTTGAGGTCCGCATCCACTACGTGGACATAACCTTGGTTGAGCAGATCTTGGACTCTGCGGAGCGCGTCCTTGCAACTGCGTCCCGGCCGGAAACCGTAACTTTGTTCTGCGAAGTCTCGCTCAAAGATAGGTTCCAGGACGTTGCGCAGCGCCGTTTGGACCACTCTATCCCGAACAGTGGGGATGCCAAGAGGCCGCTTTTCTTTGCTGCCCGGCTTGGGAATCCATACCCGCTTAATCGGATGCGGATGGTAATTGCCATCCCGCAAAGATTTAGACAGGTTATCCAGGTACTTGTCCATATCTTTCTCGAACATCGATATGCTCTGACGGTCTACTCCTGCACTGCCTCCGTTTACTCGGACTCGCCCAAAAGCCGCCCGAAGGTTGGCGAGACAGCAAACTTTATCCATCAAGCTGTACCATTTGCCACCTTTCACCCCGTTTTCCAGGGCCGTCAACATGTGATCCGTCCAGATTCTCGGTTCAACCCACCACCATCGCGTCCTTCGCGTCGTAGCGGGGGTCTCTCCGGTCCGTCTAGTCGTTTCCGACACTGTAACCGGTGTATCTTCCGATTGTCCGTCTTTCATACATCCACCTTCCTGCTTCCCTTGGCTCCACGCCAGTTACGGCGCTTCAACGCTACTATGGAAGCTCTGACTCCTGCCCGAATCTTTGGTATTGGGCGTCTCCCTAAATGGACGGCCTTCCTTGACCTCTCGGACAGGTCTCCCTGCTTCACGTACTCAACCTTCCTGACCATTCCGTCCCCAACCACCTGGTGCTCCCTGTCGTTGCTTTATGCTTGCCACCTTATTCTCAGCGCGACAGATTTCCCATCTCAAGACCGTTATTGCCTTTTTCTTCAGCTCAGGCCGCCGTCAGAATGGGTCCAGACTTCGCCACTAGCTAGCAGGCTCGTCGATACACCCGGCCGAAACGGGTTCGTTATCCTACGGACTGGTCGTTCACCTCCTGTTGCTCTCCACCTCGCCTCACGGCGACGCAGTTACATTCGGTTACAGGTTGTAGCATAGACCTGAAGAGGACTTTCACCTCTCTGATTAAGTACGCGCACAGGCGCACTAGCCGTGGGTTTGAACCCACGGAGGGCGAATCTTCAAAAAAGACCCTGGACCCTGAAAGGGTCCACCACCGAGAAGCCGGGATTGACCATTGGGCGACCCCTCCAGGGTCGAAAACATAATGTCAATGGACGTTTCTTCCACGGGCTTCGCCCGTGGCTACCATTGGTCAGCCCCTTCGGGGCTTGACGCTTCTTCCAAATACGCGACCGTATTTATGCAAAGAAGCACTTAGTGGTTCATTCTTTGTCGTCCATCGCGGTGAACGGTTGCCCATCGAGGCCCCTCGGGGTCAGGCCACGCTCGGGTCGGCAGCGTCCTCTCCGATCATGTCCTCCAACAGGCAAACGATGTCGTATCTTCCTTCCGATGCGGCCCAGCAAAGTGCCGTACGTCCCAAACGATCCGACGCGTTTACCTCGGCCCCATGTCTCAATAGTATCGTGATGACATCGAGGTTGCCCCAAAAAGCCGCTTCCATGAGGGCCGTAAGGCCGTAATGATTTCTGGCGTCCACATTGGCCCCGCGTTGCAGTAGAAGCCGGACCAATTCAACGTTGCCGTCCAGGGCCGCCAGTATGAGCGGGGTATTCCCGTCCTCGTCCGGATGGTCCACCCAAGCCCCGCCTTTCAGCAAGGTTTCCACGATCCCGGTTTGGCCATCGAGGCACGCTTCAATAACCTCGTTTCCTCTTGGATCGATTCCTGAACGCCTCAATCGTTCCATGGCAATGGTGAAGCCTCTTACGCTCGGCCCACCATCCATATCGCCCACCAGCCGCATACGGACGTCGTGCATGTCGGTCTCCCTCCCGAAACCAAGAACCGATAGATGTTCGATTCTCCGGTAACTCCTTACGGTAGTCGCAACAACTTACCCCAGGTCGCGCGCTGAAGGGACTCGACTTCGTGATTCAACCGCAGCGCAATCGGTAAGTCGTCCTGTTATCCAACTCGAGAAGCGCTCACGATCTTGTGAACAGTTAACACCTTCCTACTCGGAAAAGCAATAGGGCCGACAGGTCGGATCCGGTTTGTTTATTCCGAAAAGTCGGTAATGTAAAGGTCTAGCGGAATCAAGCCTTCACTCGCCGTATCAGTAACAGCTTGGCGGCATTCAGACAGTAACATGCCATTATTACATGATTAATCCATTTATCATTTGTATATTTTTTGTGTGAACATCGCAAGGATAGGCTTGCCGGCATTCAGTCCATCTTAGAATTCCGGCGGCCGACCTACTCGGTCCCTATGCTGTT
>JAZDOF010000804.1:0-7174 GCA_043799015.1 Pseudomonadota bacterium
TGTATTGCATCGTGTCATTACGGCGCTTGCAGAGTCCCCTTTCCCGTCCAAGTCGGCAACTGAACCCCGTGACGAGGTTTTCGAATGGCGCCGGTTCATTGAAGACACCTATGGTTGCCTCGCCGATGACCCGATAGAGAGGGGCGACCAAGGACGCTATGAAATTCGGGAAGCCGCACAATGAGATTCTTACTCGATACGAACGTCTGTATCAGGTATTTGAACGGACGGTCCGAGGCCATCAAGCGACAACTCCAGGAGAGGCGGCGTGAGGACGTCGTCATGTGCTCGGTCGTCAAAGCGGAGTTGTACTACGGGGCCTTTAAGAGCGCGAACCCGGAAAGGAACTTGCAGAAACAAAGGGGGTTCGTGGAGGGGTTCACTTCATTGCCGCTGGACGACGATACGGCTGAGGTCTATGGACGTATCAGGGCGAATTTGGAGAGAATTGGGCGGCCCATAGGCCCGAATGACCTTCTGATTGCGGCAACAGCCATAGCCAATGACGTTACATTGGTCACCCACAATATCCGTGAGTTTGGGCAGATCAACGGCTTGAGGGTAGATGATTGGGAGAGTGAATAGGCGTGACCTTTGCCGGATTTTGGATTCCATGAACAGAAATGGTGGGTTTTGTGTAAGCAAACGGTTATTCCATAGTTTTGCAGAATATCACCCCAGCACTTCCTGCGGGTAGATGGATTACTCGTTCGCGAGCCGGGGCCGTGGCGTTTGCGATCACGACAATTCATGATTACAGCCTCCGGCTGCGGTTTCTTGGGGTCTTGGCGACTTCACGGTTTGATTATCCCGGTTCGGCAAACGGCCGCTTCGAACGAATGCCGGTAAAGGATGGTACAAAGTCGGTGCAGGGTATATGGTTGCCAGAGCGACATGGGTCAGGGCCTGAAGATGCCCTAACGGCCACCCCCCCATAGCCGTAGGAACACCAACAAAACCCCTAACCCGATCACGAAGGGATTGGTGATAACCGAAACGAACATGACCCCAACCATGTATATCACTATGCAAACGCATGCAAAGAAAATGGCTAACGCTATATAGTGTTGTGCCATATTGTCCTCCCGAGGATTTATGCGTGGCGGTTGTGGACCCTGAGCAGGTCCTTCTTGGGGATGTTGCGGTTAGCCATGCTGATTTGGTCCCAAACGAATTGTCTCTTCACCTCAGCCCGGCTCATCCTCATGTGGGCCGAGGTTTAGGAAACCGGTTCCGGTTGTCCATCAGGATCCTTGCCCTCCCGGCTGTCCCCGGTCACCGTCCGGCACGAAGAAACCTGTCCAACGCGGCCACGAACTTCGGAAAGCCCGTGCTTTCGGCCGCGGGATCGGCGCTGGCCGCTTTTGCGTTTACGAAGAAGATCATTTCGTCAGTGTGTTCGGGGCCGGTATTCAGTATTGGCCGAAGGTTTTGGGCGGTGAAGTGCCGTAATGCGTTCTCGGCCTTTTGCCGGTTAGTGTAACGAGCCGCTCGGAAATTGACCACAAAGAACAACCCATCGAACGGTGACGACTGTGCCTTGGCTGTAAGCACATCTTCCAGAAAAGCCTTCAAACCCATCGGAACCGGCATGCCGTCATCGAGGACCACGATCGCCACCCTGACGCCACGTGCCAAAAGGGCCGATCGGGTCCGCTGATCATTCCACTCGCTGTCATTTGTGCCCGGCGTATCGGTGAGAAAGACCCCCAGGTCATTCCATCTGTGGCCGCCGCAGAAACGTATCACTTCCACAAACCAGCTCAACGGGCTCACCTTGGCCGTGAAGAGCCGCACGTCATCCGGTCCCGCTGCCCTTACGAAGATCCGTTGCCCGCTCGGGAAGCAACCGTTGCCTATCTGAAGTCCCCAGCAGCGAAGCTTGTCCTTGCAGACCGCCAAAGGAATCGCCTTGCCGTCCTGGAACTGGGCAGGCCCCAGACTGCATTCATCTATGACGCCCTGAATTCCCTCAACCGTTTCAAGTACCCCGTATTCCAGGAGGTCGTTCAGATCCAGCACGGTCTTGGCATAGAGCAGTTCATCTCGGCCGTCGGTAGGCTTCCGCGCGGCCACTTGCCGTGCCGCCCGTACACGGGCGGCCCACTTGTCCTGATCCGTTAACTTCGCGAACACGTCCCCGTCCAGCAAAGGAAGACGAGACATGTGAGGGCGACCCACAATGCTGAGGGAGGCTGTCTCCGGGAGCATGCCGGTCCCTGCAACGTCCTTTCCCACAAGCGCATTCAACAACGTGGACTTGCCCGACTTGACTTCCCCGGCAATGCACACGAAATACTCGCTCTTGGGTCGTTGTTCAATCGATCGGAGAATTTCGACGATTTCGGACCTACGCCAATCTTTCGCCCGATCCAGAGCAGTCATCCCCTGCCGGTCCTTCAAGCTCTGGTCGGCGCCGTGTTGTAGCAGCAAGCGAACTATGTCCGTGTAGCCCCCACGGGCTGCCCTTATCAATGCCGTGCACCCATCGCCGTCCTTTGCGTTGACGTCCGCGTCCCGTTCCAGCAAGAACTCCACAATGGCCGTTTTTCCATACGAGGAAGCTATGATCAAGGGCGTCCAGCCGTTGAGATCCGTTGAGTTTACGGACACATCCCGGCGCAGTAGCTCATCCAGGCAAGCTCGGTCACCGACCTTTGCCGCTGTCACGAGCTTCAACGCCGAGGTGTTTTGGGACTTGTCGTGCAAAACCGTCACCGACGCTTAACCGGGACAATGGTACGGCCCTTTGCGTCGACCGCCACACCAGGCTTTGGTTTTGGCGCTTTGCCGGCTGGGACCGGTTGTGCTACCGGGAGACCAAGGAGTTTGCACAGGCTATCATGGATGCATTGGAAATGGGCCTGTCTTTCAGCCGTTTCCTTTTCATTTCGCTTGAGATTCTCCAGTGACACATCCAACTCATTCTTCTTCGCTTTGAACGCTGTGTTGTATGCTGCTGCCACCTGCGTCCAATAATCGTCTCTTGCCCTCGCGGTCAATCCTGCCAACCCAGTTTGGAATTCCTTCGGGAAATCCGACGAACCGTTCCACATTTTGTAAAGTATTCCCCCCTCCGGCATACTGTTGCTTGGACTATCAAAAGAATACAGGCCGCTCAAGTGGTCGATCAGTCTCTGCTTTGGCCCCCGCATAAAGGTAATCGGACCCAAGACACCGACTAAGGCCAAAATGGCCGCGGCAATAGTAGCCGCAAGAGCTACGGGGTTGAAAACGTAGGTTGTAAACACCACAAAATAGGGAACGGCCACTGAGACCATCGTGGAGGTAATCGCTGCCGTGATTGCAGCGGCTATCCCGGCCACCAGAGCTGCAACATGTGGCACAACGGGGACGGGAAGACTCTCGGGGCCTCCATGAAGGGGAGTGCCCTTAATAATCAGTTCCCAGCTCGTTTGGATTTCCTTTTCCAGCTTCTCGGCGTCCTCCGTGACATAATCTCCAAGAGCTTTGGCGTAAGCATCCCATGCATTCTGCAGTTGATACTGGATGATGCTGCCGGTCTTGCGTTCCAGAGCCGCAACTATTGCACGCATCGTGGGAGTGTCTCGGTGGAGGAGCCCGGCGACGGCATCCCTCATCAGCCCCCACACATTTGCTTCCCCCGTTTGCCAACATTCGTTTATCGCCGCTGCTACCCCGGCCTTAAGCCGTATTTTGAAGTCGACGTTCTTCACCGCATCCTTGAATTTGTTCTGGGCAATGGCTGCAGCCTTATGAAACGCGATTTTCCGTTTATCCATCGTAAGTGTAAGTTCATCGATTACATGTGACTGTTCGTTAAGTATCTCTTCCATCTCCTTTTTCTGCTTCTTCAATGAAACGGCCGACTTTTCGGTTGCCGCTTTAGTCAGAAGTTCCTCAGCCGCGGCACGTATTCGGCGATCCTCAACACCCACAAATGCTTTGCGTTTTTCGTCGGACTTAAGGAAATCGTCCAAGGCCCTCTTGAATTGTGGAAAACCGGTGGTCTCATCGTCCGGTCGCTCACACGCTGCTTTGGCATTCACACAAAAGATGTTTTGGTCCCCTTTGATTTGTCCCAGGGCGTAAGTCTGCAATTTCGTGTCCGCGGCGGTAGCCGCAAAACACAGATCGGCGAAAGCAGCTTTCAGGCTGGTTTCGGCGAATTTCTGAAAAATGGTTTTGGCCGTTGCCGCGTCCGGTCCATGATCCGACCTGAAATTGAGAACGAAGAACAACCTGTCAAATGCTCCTTTTCCCGACAGAAAGACGCCCTGCAAAAAGCGTTTTCCTGCCATGCCCAGTGCCTTGGTTGGATCCAGCACCAAAATGATGACCCTGGTTCTTGGATCTACAAGGGCCTTGCGGGTACGTTCGTCGTTCCACCCAGTGTCGTTGGTCCCTGGCGTGTCCACGAGGAAGGAATCCAAATTGGACCACGGATGGCGAACGGAAAACCTAAGATCGTCCACCAACCAACTCAACGGGCTTTGACGACTCGTGAAAAGGGGGAGCTGTTCGGCCGTGACTTTTTGCACAATCAATTCCTGCCCCCCGGGCAGCCGACCCGGCCCCAACTCAAGGCCCCACGTGTTACGGTCGGATTCCGACAGCGCCAAAGGCACTATCTTTCCGCATACAAATCGAGAGGGCCCAAACTTGGCACTCTCTATGGTCTTGTTAAGGGCTTCAACCGAATCCAAGCTCCCATCATTCAGCGATTCATGCAGGTCCAATGCCTTGTCGACCCAATCCTTCTTTTCGATCGGCAACACATTGGCCTCCGGCTTCAGCCGCTCTGCCTCTTCGACAGTAGCGGACCAATCCTTTGTATCTACGAACCTAACAAGGGCGTCATCCTCTCCCAGCGGTTTTGAAGCGGAACAAACCGCGCCGATAATGCTGAGAGCGGTTGTATCGGGCATAAGGCTCACGCTTGCAACTTTGCGGCCGACAAGAGCGTTCAGCAAGGTAGACTTGCCGGCATTTACCTCGCCACCTATACACAGGAAGTACTCATTTTCCAGTAAGCTGCTCTCCACATGCTTCAGGTTTGTCATAATCTTGTCGTGAAACGCCGGCAAATCACCGAAATAATTCGTCTTTTCAGCCAGGCTTTTCAGGGTCTCGATGTTCTTGAGAGCGTCGGCCTTCCACTGTTCGTACCTTTCGTTTCCGTCCATTAGGTGCCTCCGTTCCTTGTCGGGCTTTACATGGGAAGTTCCGCTTGAGCTTTCATGGTGAGAAGCTCGGATTGCCAGGCACGCAGCATTGCCACCCGGTCGCGCACCTCGTCGATCCATTCTTCCCTGGCCGTCTCCCTTTGGCGCAACTGGGATATGGTCTCGTTTATGGTCTTTAGAACGGCGGATGCCGCTTGGTCCGCATTGTTCTTCATCTCGGCGTCGATCTGTCTGATGATGGCGTCGAACCTGCCGGGGAGTGCGTCCATCGTCTCGTCGATTTTGTTCTCAAGGGTCTCTTTTACCTGCTCCAGAATTCGCGGCATGACGAACACTGTGGTGATGACATGGAATATCTTACCAGCTAGATCAAACCCGAAGGACTTGAGGAGCGACTGCCCGATTATCGCGGTCACAAACCCCAGCGGCAAAGCATAATCGATGGCAAGAACAGCGCCAGCCAAACCGGCCCACTTTGATCCGTCAAGCAATTTCCATTCGGTATCCAAATTAATGTTAATCCGCTTAAGCAAAGTTGCCAATCTGATCGATCCCTGGTCGCGGTTGCTTTTCACCAGCTCCTGTAGGTCCCTCTTGAGGTCGGATTCCGCCTCGCGGAGCCCGACAGCGAGGTCTTTGGTTTCCTCTCTCAGAATCTGTTCGACGAGACGATTGCCGAGTTGTCCTTCCGAGTTCTCGATCCGCGTTAAGATTTCCCTTTTCCAGTCGTCCAACAACTCCCTCAAGTTCTCTTGGAACCCATCGAACATCTCCTCCGCTTTCAGCTTGGCCTCTTCGGCCAATTCGACAAAGGTACGCCTTATCTCATTCTCCTGGCCTTTGGCGATGTTGAGTTTTTCCTGAAGAGCGCTCAGAGTAAGGTCTCCCGCGTTCATCATGCCGTCATTGGAGCTTATCCCGCCGTCGATCCAGTCCAGGCAGCGATCTATAGTCCGTAGGATCACCTGCCTATCGGCCTCGTTTCCGACGAACGATTGGATATCATCCCAGAGGCGCTCCACACCGGATTCCTTCCATTTGCCTTCATCGGCCCAGACCGCAGAGGTCATGTAGACTTGCGGCACCCTGCCGGCCAGTTCAGGCATGGCCTGGAGCCCCCGTTCCACATTGTCTTTAACTGCTTGAGCGGCAACATCCCCGCCCCCGTCACGGTCGATCTTATTCACCACGTAGAAGAGTTTGAGCCCGGAAAGGGGCAACACATAATTGACGAGAAACTCCTTGATGGACAATTTGAGGGCAGCGCTGATGTCGTCAACCACCACGACGGCGTGGGCTTGGGGCACATATTCGTAGGTAATGACCGCGTGGGCCTCGTTCAAGGCACCTATTCCAGGCGTGTCCACCAGGACGATCTCACCTCCTAGTCGCTTCGATTTCACCACCATCTTGAGCAGAGCGGCAAGGTTGGGTGCCATGTTGCCGGGACCGATCGTCCCGGCCTTAATGCCGTACAGTTCCTTTGCCTCTTCAAGGGTGATCCTCTTAAACGAGGACGATTCATCCGCCTTCCACCAGGCGAATTCCGGGTCCCCAGGCACCGGCAAGCCCCGAACTTCGGTGGGAAACGCGGTGGTCGGAAAGATATTCACCGGCAGGATGGGTTTGCCTACCAAAGCGTTAATGATCGAGGACTTGCCGCCGCTAAACTCGCCAACGAAAAGGATTCTGCACTCCCTGATCTTCAGTGAATCGGCGGCCTGCTTCAAAGAAGCGGCATTTTCGGAAAACCCCGGCTCGGCTGCCATCTTGAGCAGCAGACTGTATAGGCGAATGCGCAAATGCTCCGACATTGGTACCTCCTGTGAGCGAACAAGGGATTATCATGAAATAGGTGTAGAAAGCCCGGCTCCCGCCGTTGGCCCGGCAACGACGCGGTTGTTCATCAACTTCGGTTTCGTTGGGAGATAGTTGGTAATAAGGGAAAGAAGCAGCGGTGGTAGGCGTCCTATACCCGCCGCCGGTCCACCAAACTCGGGGGGGGG
>JAZDOF010000813.1:0-8679 GCA_043799015.1 Pseudomonadota bacterium
CTCCTTCCTGACTTCTCCGAGGGATTTGACTTGGGTGGTTTCCTCCGTGTCCGTCATGTAACCCCTCTTCATGGTGCAGCCCGCAGGCGCCAATCCAAAGGACCGGAATGAGCGGGCGTGATCCTTCGGATTAACTGGGACATCTTTGATACGTGGCCGACTGTTGTTAATCAGAGCAATAACCGTGCCACCTGTGGATACTCGTTAGCGACTTCGGTATACCGTTAATTCTAAAGACGAAAACAAACAAAGGGATATTGACGATCAGACCCTAAGAAACCCCATGTGGAAAATACCTTTCCATTAGTGGAAAACGGGTTTCCAGTCTTTCCGGGGATGGCCGGAAGCACCGACCTTTTCCGTCCCCGTTGGAGGTTGTTGGGGGTATTCCTTCGACGATCAGGAGAGCAGCCCTGGTGCAGGCAAGGGTCGTTCAGAACCCAAAGAGGGGTCCTCGCTTTGCCAAGGATGACCGCATTCGGCGCGTTCTTTTTTGAGGGAGATTGCGGAAACCGCCGAATCCCCCCAACCCCCAGAGCGCTAAAACAAGACACGGATGTGTTGTTCAGGAACCGGTTGCGTCTCATGGGTCCCAAGGGTTGAAACCCATGGCTGCCGATAGGTGCGCCTATGCTCCCAACTCCTTTTAGGTGGAGCCGGGCAAGGCATTCTTCGCTCAAAGCCGTTCGGCAAAACCGGCGTCGGTCTCCAACTATGGACAAACAAGCGGCACGCCCGTCTTCCGAAGCTCGGCGATCACCGGCGTTTCCCCGTAAGGGTTGCCGTCGATCTGCACTGCGACGGGGTGGACGGATTCAATGCTTACGTGAGTGCCTCGAACTATCTTTACGTCCGGCAGACGGGGCAACGTGCGCGTGAGCGCGGCCGCCGCGTATTTCATCAATGCCGCTTTTGAGCCTTTCTCGAATAGGCACACATGAAAGCAGCCGGAATCCAAAGACGCGTCGTTGCAGAAGACGAACAACCCGCCGTAAAGCCTAACCTTCAACAACATCACGGCCGCTGCACGCATGATCGGCCCGCGGTCGACGGAAACGGCAAGCGATTCCGATTCATATCGAAGGACCGTATTGAGAATGGGGGACGCATACCCGCGGTACCCCAGAATATCACGCGGCGTCTTGGATATTTCCCGAACAACCTCCGCATCGAACCCCGCACTTAAGATCATAAGGAACTGACTACCGCCGGAAGAGCCGATGTCGGCGACCCTTACCCGGCCGGCTTCCAGGACGTTTGCCAAAGAGCGGAGGTCCCGAGGGAGGCCGAGGTCCCGGGACAGCATATTGGCTGTTCCCGATGCGAGGTGAAGGATAGGAACTCGTAACGGGTCGGCCGCCGCATCGATGACCTCGGAAACCGTCCCGTCTCCTCCCGCGACGACCATCCTATCTATGTCCGGGGGGCATGCACGAGCACCGACGCTCGGGTCGCCCGGCTTACGGCTCATGAACGTCTCGACTCGATGGCCTCGTTGACCCAGAATACGCGCGAACTCGGCGGATCGCAGGGCTCCCTTGCCCCGCCCGGCTACGGGATTCACGATCATGAATACGTTCAAAGCGACCTCCATGGGATCACACCACCACGAACCGTGCTTTGCTCCCCTCTCGCGACGGATGGACTTCGAGTCGAGTCGGTATCCATTCTTTGAGGTCCTGTACGTGGGATATGATACCGACCAGGCGTCCGTCCTTTTGTATCTCTTCCAGGGCTCGGTAGGCGTATTCCAGGGTATCGGCATCGAGGCTGCCGAAACCCTCGTCGATGAAAATGGTATCCAGACGAATGCCCCCCGAGTACGATTGCACCACGTCGGCCAATCCAAGTGCCAGGGCCAGAGAGGCCATGAAGCTTTCACCGCCGGAAAGGGTGGAAACCGGGCGAGCCGTTCCCGTGTAAGCGTCATGCACTTCCAGATCGAGTCCCCCGGGGCCTATGCGGTTGCGGACCTTTCCCGACCGGAGCAGACTGAATCGCCCTTGACTCATTTTCTCAAGGCGCAAAGACGAAACAAGCAGGACATCGTCCAGCAACGCCCGTAGTACGAAGCGTTGAAAGGTCAGCCGTACGCTGTTGGCACCGTTGGCTACTCCGGCCACCCGACCCATTACGGCGTAGTCCTCGGAAAGTCCATCAAGCTCGCCTTCGATTTCGCGATAACGCCGGATTTCGTTCTTGATGCTCTCTATCTGTTGTTTAATTCGGGCCTGGTCATCCCTGGCCGTATCATGATCCTTGGCCGCCTTCTCCGCCGCCTGCTTCAAAGCTTCGATGGGCGGGCGATCCAGGCCCTTCGCCGCCTGTTCCGCGCGGCCGGCACGATCTTCAGCCGCACTAAGCCGGTCTTGGAATGCCCTGATTTTCAATGCAAGGGCCTCCATCTCGGGCTTGGCCATCAGCGCCGCCCTGAAGGCCGGTTCGTCAGCAAAACCTTCGGCGTTCAGTCGAGTAAGAAATCGGGCCCTGTGCTCCTCGACCGCTTCCTCGGCATTTCTCAAAGTCAGTTGGGAGTGTTGTACGGCTGCGTAGCAGGCCGCTGCTTCTTCTCTGCATTTTCTCTCGGTATCTTCCGCTGATTTTAGGGAAATGCTCAGCTTTTCCAGCAAAGTCCCCACGGCCTTCAATCTCTTGTCCACCGCGCCGGGGGCACGCAGGTCTTCGGGAATGCCCCCCAGCCTTTCCTCCACCACAGCGGCCGCTCCTTGGCGCCTCAGCGATGCTTCATTTCTTCTGCTTTCGGTGTCGGTCAAGGTTGAATTCCACTGGGCGACAAGCTCTTCCAGCTTGCGCAATTCGTCCTCCAACGCCCCAGCACGTTGCCCCGCGGCTTCGGATGCGGCCATGTCGGTCCGAGCTCCGGCAAGGGCCTTTTCAAGGGTCCTGGAAGAGTCACGGGCAAGTCCGCCGAGAGCCTCCGTGAGCGCATTGATGCCGGCAGCGATTTCCGACCTTTTGGTCATAAGTACGGTGATCTTCTCGGCAAGCTTTTCCAACGCGGCGGTTACGTCGTCAACCTCCCTTTTCTTGCTTCTCAAGGCTGCCGTGTCCGGGACGGCACTGTCGCTGAAAGCCGGGGAAGGGTGCTCCGTAGATCCGCATACGGGGCAGGGCCGGCCGGTTACGAGCTCCCGAGCGAGGAGGGAGGACTGTCCGGCAATCCACGCGGCCTGGATATGTTCGAATTCCTCACGGGCCCTCACCAGCGAGTTTTCCAACAAGGATCTGTTTTCCGTTATGGACTTGAGGCTTTTTTCCACGTCGCTCAGCTCGCGTTTAAGCTTTTCAAGCTTCTTCGCCGCGGCCACATTTCGCTCAGCGGCCTCAACCCCGACCTGGAGGAGGGGAAGCGCTCCGGCCGTCACCTTCTCGGTTTCCAGCAGGCCGCGTTTTTCGGAGATCGCCGTCTGGGCGTGGGCAAGTCGTTCCGCCGCCGCCAAACAAGCTCTTTCCAATTCATTCAGCTTCTTGTCCGCGGACTTCAGCTCCCGCTGGGCTTCTTCCAGTGCCTTGGCCCGGAGCACGTATTCTTCCAGTCGCGCTGCTTCCCGGCGAGCATTTTCCCGTTCGGGCTCACGTGCCTTTTCGATCTCCAATTGCACAACAGCTTGTTCTAGGGCCGCCATTGCGCTCCTATGGGCATGGTGTGCCCTGTCGAGCGCGGCCGCAGCCGCTCGGCCCTCCTTCACTCGACCCTGAAGAGTCTTTTCCAGGTCGATCAAAGGCTCGGCCCGTCGCGCCCCGTCCAATATGGAACGCTGGTCCGTGAAGTACGGCAACTGATCTTGAAGCTTCTTGAGCTTACTACGTGCATCATCCAACTCATCCAGCTTTTCGACGATGCGTCCAGCCTGGGTGAAGCGCTCCAGAGCGTCTTTCTCCGCCAAGGCCAGGTGGACGATTTGTTGTAGAATCATCTCCAGGTTTTCCCGCAACGAGTCGGCCTTAGTTTCCAGGTCCCGGAACGAGTCGACGCTGTGGGCCTCCCGGATCAGCCGAAGTTTCTCTTCCAGCAGGGACACGCGGGTCTTCAGGTCTTTGGACGCCGCGTTCAATGCATCTTGAACGCGTTCATAGAACACCGATTGGAACAACACGGAGAGTATGGCTTCCCGTTCCCCCGAATTGGCGGTCAGAAAACGCTGGAACTCCCCTTGGGGAAGCAGGACCACCTGACGAAACTGCTCGCTTTCAAATCCCAACAGACCCTGCACGTGGGTCCTGACTCCGGTTACTTGAGAGACGATTTCTTTCCATTGCGTGCCGCCGTTGATCTCCGCTTGTTTGAAAAGGACCGCCTTGTGGGCGGTTTCCTGCTCACTCTCGGAGCCCTTTTTCCGGATCTGCTGTTTCGGCCTTCTTTCCACTTTGTACACGTCCCGGCCGAGTGAGAACTCGAACACAACCGACGTAAGGAGGCCGGGATCCGCCATGTGTGAGCGCAGGTGCCTGCTCTCGCGACCCCCTCCCGATGGGTCGCCGTACAGGGCGAAACAAATTGCGTCCAAAATCGTGGTCTTGCCTGCCCCCGTCGGGCCGTGTATCAAGAACAAGCCCCGATCGCCCAGGCGGTCGAAGTCGATGGCCTGCTCACCGGCAAATGGACCAAAGGCCGTCATAACAAGTCTATGGGGTCTCATACCCGCGTGCCTCCCATAATGCCTGTTGCCGAAAGCCGTTTTCGTAGTTCCCTGTCCAAACCTGGAGAGGGACAAAGGGTGAGGACGCAAGAAAAAGGCAACACCTTCGGCAACGGCCATAAGCAGCGATCATGCCGCAGTCTCCCTATCCTCTACGCGCAGCCTGTGAGCGATTGATTCGTATGCGGTACGCTGGGCATCGGAAAGCGGTTCTCCGGTCACCTCGAAAAAAAAGTCGCCGAACAGCCTGGAATCGCTTTTTCCTCGGGGGTCCTCCTCGGCTCCGCCTGTCCTTCCTTTGATCTCCAGGTGGGGCCTTTCAACATGGAGTGCATTGGGGAAGACGTCTCTCAATTTGCGCATAACGTCAAGAATGGCCCCCTTATCGAGTAACCGCACAAGGAGGTAGTCATCCGTGTTTCCAAATTCACCGGGCCTTTCAAGGAGTTCCTTCATGTGCCCTTCGATGCGGCGCACGTCCCGGCGAGGTTTGATGGGCACGGCCTCGATTCGGCAATCACCGCGTTCATCCATGTCCACCACAAGGACCACCTTTTCCTGTTGGGTTTCGCCGAATGAATATTTTAGTAGAGATCCGGAATACCGTACGGTTTCGCTTCCCGCCCTTTGAGGTTTATGAAGGTGTCCTAATGCAACGTAATCAAATCCATCGAGACACGAGGCGGCCACCCTGTCCGCGCCCCCGAGGGACAAGGGACGCTCGGATTCGGTTTCTTCGCAGTCTATTACGAAGGCGTGCGCGGTCAGTAGGGAACGTGCCCCTTTGGGATGATTGTCCCAAACGCGCTGAACAAGGGCGGTCATAACCCCCTGGTGGTCACGGGCCGCGAGTCCCTCGATCTTTTCGTTAAGAACGCTCGGCTCCGTGAAGGGAAGGGCGTACACCTTAACCGGCCCATGGCCGTCCTTCAAGGTGATGCAAGGGATCGCTTGGTCCACTGCGGAGATCATGTGCAAGCCGCCCTGAGCGAGTACCCGAGACCCGAACCCTAAACGATCCGGGCTGTCGTGATTCCCGGCGATCATTACCACCTGCTTCCCCAAGCCGATACCCACGCGGGACAAGAAGTCGTCAAGCAGTCGCACGGCATCCACCGGCGGGACAGCTCGGTCGTAGACATCACCCGCTACGATGAGCGCGTCCGCATCGGCGGATTTCATTAGGTCATGGATCTGATCCAGGACCAACGCCTGGTCTTCGGTAAGATGGACCCCGTGGAACAATCGGCCCAGGTGCCAATCGGCGGTATGGATGAATCTCATGTTACCCGAAGGCTCCTCCAGTAAATGGTAGGTATAGGTGACTGCCGTAACCGTTGCCGAATATGGGAACTCATGTGAAAATAGGGTCGGTCTCGCCTATTCTTCTTAATTCTTCAGAGACCCTGAACGACGAGGTATCGTGTCCATCGCACTTATCACACTCTCTCAAGAAGGGCTACTACTTGCCGAGATCGTCTCGGCGAAGCTTCCGGACCACATGGTGTATGCGCACGAAAGTGTGGACCGAAGCGGCTCCGGGCCGAACACCGAGATACAACCTTTTGACGCCGTAATGGATCTTACGGGCCGGATATTCCGTGAGTTCAAGGGGTTGGTTTTCTTCGGCCCTTGCGGGGTCGCCGTGAGAGCTGTGGCTCCCCACGTGCGGCACAAGCTTGAGGACCCCGCGGTGGTGGTGGTGGATGTTTGCGGTCGATACGCAGTCAGCCTTCTAAGCGGCCATGAAGGCGGGGCAAACGACCTCACCTTGGCCGTGGCCGACGCTCTAGGCGCGGAACCGGTCATATCAACGACGACGGAAGCCCGCAAGCGTTTCATCGTGGGAGTGGGTTGCCGAAAAGGTGCGCTTGCGGAGACCATACGGGCTGCGATAATATCCGGATTGTCCGACGCGGGGGTGAGCACGGAAGAGGTCCGTTTGATCGCATCAGCGGACATAAAGAAGGAAGAGCCGGGTTTGATCGAGGCCGCTCGGACCTTGCGCATTCCCCTCAGATTTGTACCGTCGGACGAGATTCGGAAATCGACTAGGGAGTTTCGGCACTCGGATTTCGTGGAATCCAGGGTTGGGTTGCCCGCCGTGGCGGAACCCGCCGCTCTCCTGGCCGGAAGGAGGACCCAATTAATACTCCCGAAAAGGAAGTACGACGGCGTTACGATAGCAGTGGCAAAGGAAAGCTGTTCGTGGTCGGAATAGGGCCCGGAGGCCCTGGTGATCGCACCAGGCGGGCCGAACAGGCCATCGAGCAAAGCGGCGTGGTGGTGGGATACACCCGTTATCTCAAGCTCATCGAAGACTTGACCCATGGCAAGGAGATCATTTCATCCGGGATGACCCAGGAGGTGGTTCGGTGCAAGGCCGCTCTTGAGCGTGCGGCAGGCGGAGCCGTGGTCGCACTTGTCTCATCGGGGGATGCCGGTATTTACGGCATGGCCGGACTCGCGATGGAATTGGCCCAAGAGACGGGGAATCATGCCCCCATAGAGGTGGTCCCGGGCGTCACGGCGTCCTCGGCGGCGGCCGCGGTCCTCGGCGCTCCGTTGATGCTGGACTACGCGGTAATCAGCCTGAGCGATCTCCTGATTCCCTGGGTCACGGTCAAGGCCAGGCTGGAGGCCGTAGCGGCAGCGGACTTGGTCGTTGCCCTGTACAACCCCCGTAGCCGAAAACGTACGCAACAAATCGAAGAGGCCGCGAAAATTTTCAAAAGATATCGGTCCGGCGCTACGCCGGTGGGCATAGCCACGAGCGTGGGTAAGGAAGACGAAAGTGCGGTCGTATCCGATCTGGACCATTTTCTGGATTGCGAAATCAACATGCGGAGCGTTGTAATCGTCGGCAATTCCACATCCCGGTTGGTTGACGGTCGCATTGTGACGCCGCGAGGCTATGGGGTCGGAGTAGGAGAGAGATAGGTTGAGGATGGAGGGGGAGCGTTCGCCGATATGCGTCTATCTCCCCCTTACCTTAACTGTTCATGGGCCGCGCGAGCGGGACATCCGGCCCGGCACCGGCCCTTGTGGCGGCATTGCCGCAGTATCACGCGTTCCGGAGTTCTTTACGTTGTTCCGCCATTGCTCGACGGCCTCGTAGCGCCGGTGCCGCATGCGTTCTTCAGGGATTGGTCCGGCTCCCATCGGAACCGGCACGTTGAAGCCGTTCCCGACGAGCGTTCCACAACGCCCACAGGCCGAACATTCCCAGTACCACTCCAAAACCCACCGAGATCTTGGCATATTCGGCGACCAACGGTTTCTTGAACGAATCCGAATAAAGACCTTCATTCACGTTGATCACAATGTTCGCGGCATGTCCTCCGTGTTCGGATTCAGCAACGACCTTGATCGACCATGTGCCGGCTCGGTCCGGGAGAAACGTCACGAAGCCGTTCTTGTCGGTTCGGCCTTTTTGGTGTGGGATGGTGTCTCCAGGCCCGAACACCTCGAATGGAGAATAGGACGCCGATTCATTGCCCCCGAAGAAGACCCGAGCGCTGATTCCCTTGTTTTCAACACGATATTCCACCGAATGGGCTTCCGCCCCCGACGAGGTCAGGAGCGAAAGCAGCAGCAGGCACAAGGCCCTGTTCATCATTTAACCTCGAATGTGATACTTGCCGACAGCGAGAGAGCGTCGGCGTCCGGATCGTCTTTCAGCGGTTTGCCGAAGGACCGGCATTTTGAGGGTGACGGGGAACGAAAACTTAACCCTCTGTTGCCGCAAATGCCGATATTCGCGATAGGGGTAATCGTTCACCACGACCCATGAATAATTCTTTTGAATATAAGGGCAATACCTACCAAACCACTACCACTGCCAACCAGGGCGCGATTACCTATGCTGGCTACTTTAAGGGAGAAGATAATAATCTATACAAGATAAATGACGCAGGAGAGGGTCAAATTCAAGGCAGCCTCTATGACGGCAGCCAGACCACCCCTTTTGACTACAAAGGCACTACCTATCAGACTACTATTTCTGCCCAGCAAGGTA
>JAZDOF010000814.1:0-7582 GCA_043799015.1 Pseudomonadota bacterium
CGTCCGATTGGGGGAAACGGTCTTTCAAGCCGCAACCCAGGTGAATATACCGACGAGCCCGATCCGATAGATCAAGTGTTCCGCTCGGGAGGATGCGGTCCATACGAACCAGCGAACCTCGGGTTGCAAATACCGCCGCCCCACTGGTACCCCGTGGAGAGTGCGGAAGCGATCTTGAAAGGGCATATCATGGGAGAACGTCTCGACTTTCCCATTCCATGGGACCATAGTCCGGACGGAACTCTTGAATGGACGCACTTCCTCAACCGTCACCACTTCATACGTGAACTTGTCAAGGCTTGCGCCGCAACGGGTGAAGCCCGATACGCGGAGGCCGCAGCAACCATGATCGATGATTGGATTACCGCGTCTCCCGTGCCGCTGGATTCCAACGGAGGGGCCGGGCCGGCATGGGAGACTCTTTCGGTTGCATGGCGGTTGAGGGAATGGCTTTGGGTGGTTGGAATCGCCTGGCGACATCCCGCGTTCCCCCGTGAAACCAAAATTAAGATGCTGTGTTCGGTTTGGGAACATGCCCGTAGCCTCATGGACCACCAAGGCCACCCGAACAACTGGATCATGGTGGAATCGGCCGCGCTCGCCCTGACCGGGATGTGCTTTTCAGGCTTTCGGGAGGCCCCTGACCGGCTCAGGGAGGGATTGGATAGGCTCAGTCATCAAATTGCCCTTCAATTCTTCCGTGACGGTGTACATTTCGAGATATCTCCGATGTACCACGCAATATGTATCCACGCGCTCCTCGAGGTAAAGCATGCCGCGGACGCTCTGTCCGTGCCTGTTCCGAGGATATTGGGGGAAACCGTACGCGGAGGTTTCCGGTACTTGGCCGCGCTGTGTCGTCCCGACTTCACGTGGCCGTCGATAAACGATTCGGGTTCCGCCTGTTCCGATTACACGGGCCTGTCGGCTTGGGCCGGAGACGTATCGGACCAACCGGAATCGGCGTGGATAGGGTCACGGGGTACACGCGGCCGACCGCCCGTAGAGAACAACACGGCGTTTCCCGACGCGGGAATAGTCACCATGAGATCCGGGTACGAATCGGACGCGAATATGCTGGTGTTCCGCTGCGGTCCTCCCTCCGCGTTCCATGCCCACGAAGACGTACTATCGCTGGATGTCACGGCCTGCGGCTTACCCCGCGTTTGTGACCCCGGGATGGGGGAGTATCGGCCCGGCCCGTTGACCCAGTACTATAGGTCGGCCCAGGCGCATTCCATGATCCTTATAAACGAGGCCGGACCGGACCGGTCGTCCTTGGGATACGCGGGTAAAGTGCGGCCGGCGGGTTCGGACTTGGCTTTCGGCGAATTCGAGGAGATTATTGCGGCGGCCGGCGTGAGCCGGGGACCATGGAAGGGATTGTCGGCCGGCGGCGCCGTACTCAGAACGGTCTTCTTCGTGAAGAGGGAATACTGGATCATACGTGACGTAATAGTCGCCCGGGGATCCCATCGGATAACCACTAGTTGGAATCTCTTCCCCGGCCCGATCGAAATGGGCGACGGACGGATCGTCCGTTGCAGCGACAACCTGGGAAAAGGTTTTGAGATCATCCCTGCGAATCCGAAACCGGGACTTGAGGTCTCGGCCGCCGGGGGCCTGCTCACTCCCCCGCGGGGATGGATTTCGCTGTACCACCGGGACGTCCCATGCACCAACGTATGCTATAGCCGGCTCACGGACCTCCCCTCTTCCGCCGTATGGGTTCTCATGCCGCACACCGGTCCCCGGGGTTCCGGAACGCAAGTGCAATGCACGGATGGTATGGACTGCGATGTCGAAATCGTGATACGCTGCGGAGATTCGTTCGAGGACAGCCTCGTAATTCCCCGAACTCAAGAGCTCGCCGACATGGCGAACTCGCCGGCCCGAGTGGGACGGTTTACGTTCCGGAGACATACCCCGCTCTAAGAATGGCCGCGAGTTGACTTTTTTTTCTATGGAGCGGCATGAATCATGGCTTACAATCATGATACCCCGATGGGTCCGAGCTCTCGGCACGAGACTGAATGACCGTCCGGCTCGGCGATGGGCCGAGGCCCCTTAAATATATACGGGCAGGTGTTTCAACAATGACGAATGTGTGGCAGGCAGCAGTCGAGGAGATCGACTCGGGTAGACCGTTCGCACTGGCAACCATCATCGGCGTCCGGGGATCTTCGCCCCGACATGTGGGCACCAGATTCCTGGTTCGGAAAGACGGTACCATTGTGGGGACCATAGGCGGAGGACTTCTCGAAGCGGACGTGCAACGTCTGGCCCTTCAATCCGTCCAAACGGGCACATCCAGCCGCGCGGCCTTCTCCTTCAGAGGTTCGGATCCCGCCGGCGGGGACATGGTATGCGGAGGCGACGCCGAGGTGTTGATCGAGTACGTAGCCCCGGGGGATGAAGAAAGAGAGAGGGTCTTTCGTCGCGTACACCAAGTTTCTGCCGAGCGCCGGACGGGGTATCTTCTCAGCAAGCCGGACATGCCAGTCGGAGGACACGGTACCGTTCAACACATGTTCATAGGCGAAAACAACGAACGGCTAGGCGGTTTTCCCGGAATGGAAGCGGCCGTACGAGCCGTGCCTTCCAGACGACTTCTGAAGTCCGCTCAATTGTTGACCGGCGAAGGCCTGGAACACCAGGTATTCCTGGAATGGCTCCATCCGTTGGGTACCGTGTATATTTTCGGTGCCGGCCACGTGGGAGAGTGCGTTGCCCATTTGGCGGCCTATGCCCATTTCAAAGTAGTGATAATGGATGATCGCGAGGAATTCGCTTCCCGGAAGAAGTATCCGGAAGCGGACGAGGTGGTGGTCCTCGACTCTTTTGACGATTCCTTCAGCCGACTGGATGTGGACGAAGACGGTTACTTGGTGATCGTTACCAGGGGCCATGCCCACGACAAGACGGTGTTGGCTCAGGCACTTCGTTCACGAGCGGGATACATAGGTATGATAGGGTCGCGACGCAAGACCGCGCTGATATTCGATACACTTATGGCGGAGGGTTTTCCTGAGGACGCCGTTCGGAGGGTCCACTCCCCAATCGGCGTGCCCATCGGAGGAGAGACGCCCCAAGAGATCGCCGTGTCCATCGTCGCGGAGATGATTAAGGAACGCAGCGGCAAGGAGAAGCTCCGCAGCGGGATCTGCATGGGTTGAAGTAAAAGGTCGAACGGCGAGGCTACGTTAAGGTGAGACATACATGCTGAACGACAAGAGAATAATAGTTGTGCTGCCCGCTTACAACGCGGCCAAGACCTTGATGAAGACGATTTCGGAATTGGATCGACACGTGGTGGACGACATCCTTTTGGTGGACGACTTCAGTTCCGATGACACGGTAAGGTTGGCCCGAGACTTGGGTATCCGAAGTTTCGTTCACAACAAGAATTACGGGTACGGCCGAAATCAGAAAACCTGCTATGCCGAAGCCCTGAAAGCGGGGGCCGACGTTATCGTCATGCTCCATCCGGATTATCAATACTCGCCTAAGCTCGTTCCCGCAATGGCCGCCATGATAGTATCCGGGGAGTACGACGTGGTGCTCGGGTCGAGGATATTGGGGGGAAAGGCCCACAAATCGGGGATGCCCTTTTACAAGTACGTGTCGAACCGGGGATTGACGCTGGTCGAAAACCTGTTTCTGGACTCAAAGCTTTCAGAATTTCACACGGGATTTCGGGCATTTTCACGGGACGTGCTTGAACGTCTTCCATTGCACCACAACTCGGACGACTTTGTGTTCGATAACGAGATGCTGGCCCAGTCCATCTTTTTCGATTTTCGGGTGGGAGAGGTCTCCTGCCCGACGCGATATTTTCCCGAGGCCTCGTCCATTAATTTTAGGCGCTCGGTTATCTACGGCTTCGGAGTCCTATGGACCTCTCTACGATTCAGGCTGCACACGTGGGGGTGGGGCAAATTCAAGATATTTGAGCTGTCTCCCGACAATTCAACGAGGACCTACTATACCGAGGTAGGATGAAAACGGCTGAATTCCACGGCAGTATCATGTTTGGAAAAGCCGCCGGTCCCTTTTACCGGCGCGTCCGTCCGGCGGCAGGCCTGGGCGGTTCGTTTCAAGACTGCCGCCGTGATTTGAGGAGGCGAAAGTCATGGAGAGTCTGACCCTGGAGGCCACGAAATCCAGCCCGGCAATCATCTTTGACGCACAAACCGGCGTGCTGGAGATCAAGGGCAAGTCCTACCCGGAAAACGCGGCGAAGTTTTTCGCCCCGATTTTCGACTGGCTTACCACGTACGTTGAGACCACGGATGATCCGCCTGTAAGGGTCGTTTTGGAAATCAATTACTTGAACAGCAGCAGCTCCAAAGCAGTACTGAACTTGCTGGATATTTTGGACGCCGCGGCGAAGCGGGGCCGACAGGTAATCATTGACTGGCGCTATAGACGAGACGACGACGTCGCGTTGGAATGCGGGGAGGAGTTCAAGGAAGACCTTGAAGCGGCCGTTTTCAATCTGGTGGAGATGATCGAGGGATGAACCGACCGGTTTCCGTTGTGTCGATCGCGGCACCGATCACGGTATCCCATGGGGGAATCTGATTTCGGGGGACCTTCGGGGACCGGCCATGTTCATCTGATTTCTCGTCCATCCGGATGAACGACGAGGCAAACCGTAGGCGCAACCCGCCCGAATCCATCCCAACGGAAAGGGTGGCCAAGGTGAGACTTTTCCGGACTCTTGAAGGTGATGCTCGACGATTCAAACTTTTCATCACGGCACTGCTGATCGGCTGGACGTGTGTCGTTGCCGCGGCAGGCGCTTGGAACCTCCACGAAATACGCAGGGAAGCCGTCGAAGGGGCCCGTATTAGGGCACGCACAGCACATTTCAAGGATGTTATCTATCGACGGTGGAATGCCGGGCACGGCGGGGTTTATGTTCCGGTGACGAAAGACCTTCAACCCAATCCATACCTCTCGGTCCCCACACGCGACGCGGACACCGTCAACCTTGATCGCGATTCGGCCTTCTACCTTATCACGGATGGCCTCATTCACCAGAATAGTGGGGACAAAGGACTGCCTTTCGGTAGAGGACGCGTAATGCGATTCATCAAAGAAAGCATCGGTAGAACGTTCGAAGAGCAACAAACTCTATTAGAGCAGCTCATTATGAAGTACAAAGGAAGTCAGCCCCAACTGGACGACATTACCGTGTTGGGTTTTTCCGCCCAAGGGACTATTGACACTGAAAAGCGCGATTGACCATGGGTGCTTGGTAGGGGACCTACATCCGACGTAGCGCATAGTGCAAGAGTAGCCCTCATTTCATCATTCAGCCCGGGGACTCGGAAATGAACGAGCCAAGTCTTTTTTTTGAGGAAGAGGAAATCATAAGGATAAGCGAACGCTTACTATCCCATGAAAATCCCACCGAGATTCCCTGGCCTTCCAATTATGCGGCGCTTCTTGGGGGATTCAAGAAACTGCTGAGTCAAGCCAAACGACTGGTGAACGTCGGCGACCTGATGCAAAAAGACCTGAACGACAAAAACGAGCGGCTGTGGATTGCCCGAGAGCGGGAAACCCATATGCGCGCTCAACTCATTCGTGCCCAGAAGATGGAAGCGGTGGCAACGCTGGCGGGAGGTATCTCTCATGACTTCAACAACCTCCTTACCGTGATAATAGGTTACACGGAAATGATCCTTCTGGAGCAACAGCAGGACGATCCTATATGCCGGGACCTCGACGTAATCCTTGAATCGGCGCGCAAAGGGGCCGATGTGGTACAAAGGCTTCTGGCGTTCAGCAAGAAGGCCGATCTGACGTTTCGACTCCTTGACCTCAACGGCGTAGTCAATGATGTCGTCAAGTTCGTTGAGAGCACTCTCCCCAAAAGGATCAGAATTCAGACCATAACCGCAAAGGACCCGACCGTCATCAATGGGGACGTGGCGGAGCTCGAGCAGGCAATCTTGAACCTGTGCGTCAACGCTGCGGAAGCAATGCCCGATGGGGGTAATCTTACGGTAGAAACGGACAACGTAGAGATAAATGAACACTATTGCAGCCGGCATGTGGGCGTCTTGCCGGGTGCGTATGTTCGACTTCGCGTGACGGATACCGGCAAAGGAATGACGAAGGAAACCGCGGACCGACTCTTTGACCCCTTCTTTACAACCAAGGAAAGGGATGCTCGAAAGGGCACGGGCTTGGGGATATCCGCGGCAAGAGGCATCGTGGAACAACATGGGGGGTGGATAACCTGCGAAAGCGCCCCCGGAATGGGCACATCGTTCGAGATCCACATCCCCGCGGTGGAGACTCCGCAACCCCATGTGAAGGCGAAGCCGGGTCCCGCACCGGATCCCGAGGCCAAGAAGATCCTTTTGGTGGACAACGAGGAATTGCTCCGTGAGCTGGGGAAACGGGTGCTTGAACGGGCCGGCTACAATGTGATCGCCGCGGCCGATGGCAGGGAAGCCATGCTGATCTACACGGACGAGCGTTGCAACATAGCCCTTGTCGTCCTTGATCCGGACTTGCCCGACATGCCCGGCCGGCAGCTCATCGAATACCTCATAAGACTCGATCCCTCCGTAAAGATGGTCATTGCCGGGGGGCCTGATGTGGGCGGCCTCGGCACCGACTGGTCGGCCCCGGTGGGGTCCGGGCGGGTTAACAAGCCCTATGAAAGTCGGCGCCTCTTGGGAGTTGTGCGTTCGGTTTTAGACGCGGTGTGAGTCCATGTCGGTGCCGCCGAAGGTCGACCCGACGCCCAGCTCCAAGAGCTGTTCCAAAATCAAGGGCTGAGTCACATGACAATGGTAGTATTGGACAAGAACGAAGCACACCGGATCAGCATCAAAATGGCCTCCCACAAACACAACGTCCTCGGGAAGGGGAGCGACGAACGTGCGGCCGTCGGGAGCGAGCCGGCGCTCCCGGCGGTAGAGCTTGTTGTGCAACCGGAACCGAATGCCTTGAACCGTGAATTCTTCATAGCCCTTGCGAACGCTCCCCTTCGGGACGTTCTCGGCCGGGAGGGTCACCGTCTCATGAATCCGGAGCTCTTTGGTCTTTTCTCTCTTGGTGGAACCGGGGCGCTTTCCAGGGCTGCTTTGCTGTTCGTTGTTCTCGGACTTTTTTTCAAGTTTGGACGGTTTGATCGGGGGTTTGAGCTTCTGCCCCTTCATCCCGGCTATCTCGTCTCTGAGTTCCTGAATGTGCTCCTGCTGTAGCTGGAGGATTTCCAACACCAGCACCACCAACGGCGTGCGCTCCTCATCAGGCATCCCGGGTATCTTCGGTAGCGACATCATATGAAATATATGGCATATTTCTCTTTCCTTGTAGCGATCTTTTTGGCACCGACTGCCGGAAAATCTTCGGGTCTGCGATCTTATTCCGCGTCATGCCGCGGTCACCGCACAGATAGGAACCGTTGAGACCGGAGTTATTGAGAAGTTACTGAATCTGATATGTGGGGGTATAGGGTGCATGGTTACCGGTAGGTTTGTCGGCAAGCCTTGAGGTAATAACCAGTTTATGCACGGAAAATCTCTGTATCTAAAAATAGTTGGGGGGGGGGGGG
>JAZDOF010000836.1:0-3506 GCA_043799015.1 Pseudomonadota bacterium
CGTAACCATTCACTCTTGTGGGGCAGGCTTGCCGGCCTGCCGAGATCGCACTAAGAAAATTCGCAGGCTGGAAAGCCTGCCCCACGTTGAGATTGGAATTTCCCCCCCGTAAGTGAATGGTTGCTCGGAACCAAATACGGATCCCCGCTTTCGCCAGGATGACGGTATTCGGCTTGTCTCGTCGGAGATTGCTTCGTCGCGGCTATCTAGGGCCACCGGCGTCGGTATCACGTCGCCGGGTCATCGGCCTTGTAGGCACACAGGTCTCCGCACATCGTGCATGTCTCGTGTTCGCCCGAGCAGGTACGCGATCTAATTTCGCGAGCAAGCTCAGGGTCCAGGGCGAGTCTGATCTGTTCAGGCCAGTTTCGGTCCTTGCGTGCGCGACTCATGGCTTCATCCCACTGCCAAGCACCGGGGCGGCCCCGGACCAAGTCGGCCGCGTGTCCGGCAACGCGTGCCGCCAAAACTCCCATGCGCACGTCCTGCTCATCAGGCAGCCCCAGATGTTCGGACGGGGTTACGTAACAGAGGAAGTCGGCCCCCGCCGCCGCGGCAATGGCCCCGCCGATTGCGGATGTAATGTGATCCAGACCGGGCGCGACATCCGTCACCAACGGTCCGAGGACGTAGAACGGCGCGCCGTCGCAAAGCTTTTTTTGCAGCTGGATCTGAGACTGAATCTGGTCGAGGGGCACATGCCCCGGCCCTTCGACTACGGCCTGCACACCTTTGTCGCGAGCCCTACGGAGAAGACCCGCTAAGGTAACAAGTTCCTCGATCTGGGCCGCGTCGCACGAGTCCGCTACGGCACCCGGTCTTAACCCGTCGCCGAGACTAAGAACCATGTCGTAGGTCCTGCATATATCCAGTACCTCGTCAAAGCGTTCGAAAAGGGGGTTCTCTTTTCCGTTCAACCTCATCCATCTTGCCAGAAAGCTTCCGCCTCTACTCACGATACCGCAGACGCGGGACCGATTCTCCAAATGTTGGAGTACGCGCAGGGTGACCCCGCAATGGACGGTGACAAAACTGATCCCGTCTTCGCCGTGGAGACGGATCGCGTCGAGCATCTCCTCGGCGGTCATCTTTTCCCCGCCCCCACGTTTGCGCACGGCCGCTACGATCGCCTCGTAAATCGGCACCGAACCCACGGGAACGGAGGACTCACGGATGATCTTCTTACGTATCGAGCGGAGGTCGCCTCCTGTCGACAGATCCATAACAGCGTCGGCCCCCGCGCCGATGGCGGCACTCAATTTTCGAAGTTCGCGATCTTCATCCGCGAGGTCGGCGGACGTTCCGATGTTCGCGTTGACCTTGACGCGCAGGTTTTCCCCCACTGCCACGGGGGCACCGTTCGGTGCCGGCTTGAACACGGCCGTCTTGCCGGCTTCAAAGCTTTTTGCAAGCAATGCCGGATCTATAAGCTCTATGGTGGCTATATCATTAAGAAGTTGTCTCAAGTCGGGCTGCTCCAGGGTGATGATGTAATACTTACTATACGACCACACTGTGCTATTGTCCATTTATTGACGGATGCCTCATCCGGAGCGCGACCGGGGCTCGACTACGATCGGCCTGCCGGCCGGATATCGAAGGAATGAACCGCCTCGATGAAAAACGAAGCATCACGGATTAAGGAGGCATCAAACCCCAGGACGAACGGTGCGGTGCTCATCCTATGTTTATTCGGGCTCGGCGTTTCGCTGACCGAACTACTCCAAATCACCGGTCTTGACCTGGGGATAAGCTCATACTTTTTCGACATCCGGCCGGACGATGGGGGATGGGCTTGGGGCCGATTCGGAGTGTGGGCGGCATTGTACGAATACGGAAACGCGCCGGGAATATTTTTGGGGATCGCCTCGCTGACGGCCTACGCGTGGGCACGAAACAAGGAACGGCTCAGCGCCTATCGCAAGCCGTGCCTGGTTATGCTCTTCACGGTCCTTCTCGGCCCGGGGCTTATCGTAAACGGCCTGCTGAAGCCCGGGTGGGGCCGCGCTCGCCCGGCAGATACGGCTGAGTGCGGAGGCACTGAGCGATACGGAACGGTTTGGGAGCCGGGAGGCCCCGGCAGAGGAAAATCCTTTCCCTGCGGACATTGTTCAATGGCCTTTGCCCTTACCTCACTGGGGGCGTTGCACCCGATCCATCCCTTTATTGCGACGGCCGGCACGGCTGTAGGAGTTGTATACGGCGGTATCATGGGAATAGCCCGGGTGGCCCAAGGAGGACACTTCGCAACGGATGTGATCTGGTCCGGAGTCATAGTCGTCTCAATCGCTGCGTGGCTCTATTATTTCCTCTTTCGCGTTCCGGAGGACCGTCCCCCAGCGCCGCGGTCGTGATGACGCCGACGGGGCCGCCTGAACCCGATGCAGGCGTTCGTGCATCGATCGTAAACCGTTTCCAGGTCTATCCGTGTCTTCTTGGTTTATTCTTTGTCCATTTCGGTGAACGACTACGAATATCCCCGATGAGAAGGTAACCATTCACTCTTGTGGGGCAGGCTTTCCAGCCTGCCGAGATCGCAGCAAGAGAATTCGCAGGCTGGAAAGCCTGCGCCACGTTGAGATTGGAATTTCCCGCCCGTAAGTGAATGGTTACGATGAGAAGTCGGCTCGATGCTCCCGTTACCGATGACCTGTGGTATAATGCCGGCGAACTGAGTGTTGCCGGCCGGCGTGGACCGCCATCAAGGCCGACCGGGGCCTGATTTTGTTCACACCGGTTGCCGAAAGCCGAATCCTCTCCGGCTTGTCCGGACATGGAGAGGGACGCCGGCTCGGGCACGGGAAAAGGACGGTACTTTCCATAATGACTTTAGATAGTCGAACCTTGGGCCCATGTTTAACCCGGCCCTCCGCGGATGACGCAATGACGCCGGCTGTACGTTTGGACGCGTGTACGCCTACCGACCGAAAATGCCGGGAACGGGTCAAGTGTGATCCAACCGCAACGGATGCCCGTGGACATGTGGTGCCGGGTGTTAGGGCGTAAGGGAGGTCCTCTGCCTGTGTCTAAGCGAAGAATCAGGGCAAAGGATTTGGTGGAGGATATCCGCCTGGGATTGGACGACAATTCCCTGATGAGTAAGTACGATATCACGGGCGACCAACTCGAACGGATTTTCGGGAAACTGGTGGACGCTAATTTTCTTACCGCCTTGGAATTGCACGAAAGGGCCAAGCTTTCCGATACCCAAATAACCGCCGCCTACGTCGAAGCCCAGCGCGCCATCGACGAACTTGATTGACGCCGTCATGTAACCGGGCGGAGTGGGCATGCGGCGCCGGGGGACGCGTTCAATTGTGTGCCGGTCTCCAACGGCCGAATATAGCGGTTGCCGATATTAATGTCCGTTTGAGGGCTCGGACATCGTCTTAGCTTCTGAGGATAAATCCCCCCTACCCCCCTTTATGAAAGGTGGGGAATCATGCGTCCCCATGCGGCATTTTGCCCCCCCCTTACCGGGCTCCCGGTAAAGGGGGGTGGGGGGG
>JAZDOF010000868.1:0-2908 GCA_043799015.1 Pseudomonadota bacterium
CCTGTGGCCGGTGCGGGGCGCGGGCAACGATAAGGCTCTCCGGGATCGGGTGGAAGAGGTACCGGCTCGCCATGGAGGAGCGCATACGATGGAGGGGACGGTATTTTTTCATCGCTACTAATATACGGCATCTAAGATTTAGTTTGACTGATACGAGAGGTCTCTGTTATTTTCGAGTCAGGTTTGCTGAACATTTTCTACCATTCCCCCTCGGGCCGTCCAGGGGGCTTTTTTTGTACGGATCGGTCCGTCACAGCGCGCCGCGCCGACATATCTTGGGCGAGATATCATGACTGCCGCCAAAGTACCACACCATAACACGCCCCCGATCGCCGGCGCATAATTGATGTCATGGTTTGACTCTTAGTGTAACGTACTGTTTTTTGATGCTTCTGCGGCAATTAAAAAGTTGACGGACCGGCCCCGTTGGCTTAGTCTGAAGGTGTAGGAAATGCTAAATCCGAAAGGAGGGCCTGAATGACGATTAAACGTGTGGCTCGTGTTTCCAAGGGACTGTGCAAGTGTAAGAGTTCCTGTTGAATTGTCCGGCGCACAGTTCCCCGGACGGATTGATCAACCATTGTATACCATGAGTACCGCGACCCCGGGCCTTTGGATCTGCCGGGAGTATTGTAGGTACTACAAGACAAACCGTACTGAAGAAGATCGATGCCGGGGCTATTCCCTGGCGATGGAACTAATCAACCAAAGGGTGCTTTCGGCTGAATTACGGGCCAAGGCACCCTTTTCCGGTTCTTTTGAGCATGATTTCCTCCGAAGCCACGTATGCCGACCATGCCCTTTTTACGTGGACGATTGCGATTTCACCTCTCCCGAACCTCCGGAGGATTGCCTCCCGTGTGGTGGTTTGGTTCTGCTTTCCGGTCTACTAAAAGAAGGTAAGCTGACACGCCAAGGCATACGCGACGCGTTCCTTCCCAAACACAACCCCGCCCACTATCTTTCACTCGCCTCGGACTGCGCGATAAAGCGCCTGGAGACGGACCACCTTTATCACGTAGGAAAGGACGAACTCTATGAGGTCAACGACGAGGCATACGAGATGCTGGCTCGATGCGACGGCCGGCTGACTGCCGTCGAGCTCTCGCCTGATCCGGAGTTTCTTGAATTCTGCATTGATGAAGGCCTGCTCGCCCTTCATGAAAGGCCCGCAACGGTCCCCATCGTTCACGGCCGCTCTTCCAGGCCCTCACTTCGGTACCTGGAATGGCTGGTAACGTTCCGGTGCAACCTGGCATGCGCGCATTGTTACCTGGGCGACCCTCACCCGGAGGATTTTCCCGCCGAGCTCATACGTCCTTTGCTGGAGCAATTCAGTCTCGGCCAAGGACTCAGGGTCCTCGTGTCGGGCGGCGAACCAACCATTTACCGACACTTCGAACTACTCAACGACGTGATCAAGGACTACCCCATAAGGGCCGTGTTGCTGACAAACGGCACCCTCATGGACGAGCGTACGGCATCCGGACTGAACTTCCACGAGGTCCAGGTAAGCCTGGACGGCATGGAGGAAGGGCACGAGCTTATTCGCGGCAAAGGGACCTTCTCGCAAGCCGTGGCGGCCATGAAGGCGGTGCGCGCTGTGGGACTCGATCTCTCGGTGGCAACCATGGTCCATCGGGGTAACGTGGGCGAATGGACCGAAATGGAACGCCTCGTAACCGAATTGGGAGCCCGTGAGTGGAGCATCGACCAACCGTGTTTCCGCGGTCGATGGGAGTCGCACCATGAGCTCGCCGTGTGCCCGGCCGAAGCAGCGGAAAAGATGGCGTACGGATTCGGAGGATCGTATCACGGGACGGATCCCGGCTGGACCTGCGGCAGGCATCTTGCCGCCGTGCTTCCCTCGGGGAACCTTTGCCCCTGCGGTCTGTGCCCCGACCGAACATACGGCCATATCGCCGAAGGCCTCGAGAAGGCGTGGGAGCGGGTGGAGCATGTGCCCATCGCGGAAACCCTCTGTGCCGATTGCCCCGAAGGAGATATCTGCGGTGGTGGATGCCGTTTCAGGGCCGGAGATCGCCGCGCGAGGGATGAGGTCATGTGCCGTCTGCATGGGGTTGATACGGACGCGTTTTCAAAGACTTGAGGTTTCAAGGGAATCTAGTCTTTATGAAAAGCCCATCCCCAGCCCCTGTCAAATAAACTCTTAATTATAATCGGCAGATAACCTGTGGTCGCTCATCCTACCCAGGACCTTCTCCCAATCACGGTCCCCGTCAAAGTGTGCCGCTTCTTTCAACTCGAAAAGGCACGGCTGGGAGCGGACCTATTTGGGTTTCGCAAAACGTCGTGGTTGGGGGGGGGAACTTTTCTCTCTTGTGGAGCCGGCTTGCCGGCGTGCCGAGATCGCACTAAGAAAAATCGCAGGCTGGAAAGCCTGCGCCACGTTGAGATTGGAATTTCCCCGTCGTAAACGAATGGTTACGTTGGGGGGCAAAAAGAACTTGACGCGGCGAACGAATCTCGTAATATTAGTAATAGAGATATGTATAGATAGAGGTAGTAAGATCTCAATATCTATTATTGCTGCCGCCTTCCACACGCCGCTCCCGGCGGAGAAGGCCCCTTTCGGCCACAAACGGCCCACGGCCGACAACGGAACACCCCATACCAAAGAGGAGTTCAGAATGAAGCGCAGGATTACTTCGATTCTCCTTGCGTCCGCAGTCCTGCTCGTTGCGACTTCGCCGAACCCCGGCGTCGCGCAGGAGGCACTTCCCGCTAAGTCAGCCAAGAGTTGTCCGAAATGTCACCCGGAATACGAAAAGCAGGCCGCTTTGTTTGCCGGCCAGCTCGTCGGCGTTTCTCAGAAAGCAAAAACCATCTGTCTCAAAATGGATGGGGAAAACGAAGTCGTCTTTTACGACGACGCCACGGTCCTCAA
>JAZDOF010000878.1:0-2632 GCA_043799015.1 Pseudomonadota bacterium
AGCAAGGCCAGGACCGTCAATCCCGCCGCGACCAGCGGCATGAGGAGCCCCGATCCGTAACTTTGCCGGGTTGTCCTTCCGAGACTGTATCCGGACTTGAAGAAAACCGTGCCAAGGCCCACACCGACAGCGAGCCCCGCCAGTCCGAATAGGGCGTTTCCATCGCCTCCCGCCAACCGGAGTATCGCTCGCCACGGACACCCCAAGAAAACAAGGGCCCCGATCATCGCGCACATTCCCAGCAGAAAGCGCGCCAAAGGTGCCGATCCGGACCTCGGTTTGAATTCGCCGAAAGCCAGCGCGGCCGCAAAGGCACCGAGGACGAAGCCGAAGATCTCGGGTCGTAAATACTGAACCACCTCGGCCCGATGAAGGCCCAGGCCTCCGGATATGTCTCGCTCAAAGCAAGCCACACAGATGCCCATATTTCCGGGATTGCCCAGTTTCTGCAACAGCGCGGCCAGGACCCCGATAAACAGACCAACGCCCACAATTCCCGCAGACGTGGCAAATACGTTCTTCTTGGCCTCCAAGTCACATCCTCCTCTACTGCGACATTTTCGGCCCCGGGATCTTGAGCTTCCGCGGTATCACGGCCCAATCCGCAAGGAAGACCGGCCGGACAGGTATCAATATCCCCTAAGACGCACATATCCCGGATGACCGAACGACGGAACGGTACATCGGAAAAATACGTTAGTCAATACGGAAATACCGATAACACGACCAGTGGTGTTTCATCGGACCAGGAGGGCCTTAGAGGATGGATTGAGCGGGGGCCCCGGTTTGCGGACCTCCGGAACGAACGGGTGTATGGTGATTACACGGCGCCGAGGCTTTTGACGCCGGAGCGAACGTGTTCGAGGAAGGCCGAGCACAAGGGAGACATCTGTCTGTTTTTCGGAAAAACGAGGTACAAAACCCTCGGGAATTTGATACCTTCTATCTCGATTGCGGCCAGGTTCCCTTGACGCAAGTCTTCTTCAACGGCCATTCGGGACAGGATCGAGACCCCGATGCCGGCCTTGATACCCTGCCTCACCGATTCCGTGGTATCCATACGGGCCGAAATCTTGAGCGCTCCGGGATTGAGACCGCTTTGCTCCAGGATTTGGCTGGCAAAACACAGGGTCCCCGAACCTTTCTCTCTAACGATGAACGGTTCCTCCAATAATTCTTGGGGGCTGATTCGACGATCCTTCGCCCATCGGTGAGTTCCGGCAGCCGCCAGAATCAGCTCGTCTTCAAGGATCTCTTCAAATATCACCTTCTTGTTGTTGAGCTTTGCCCCCACCAACCCGGCTTCAAACGATGCGGCCGCGACCGAGTCGACTATCCCCTGGGTGTCCGAAATTTTCAGGTCAATCTGGGACTCCGCATGAGCGGCCCTGAAGGACGCGATGAGACGCGGCAGAAGGTACGTTCCCGGAATGGTACTGGCCCCCACCACGAGGTTTCCCGACAGCTTGCCCCGAAACTGACGCACTGCCGTGAGGGCCTCGTTCCTCAGTTGCACGATGTGCCTGGCGTACTGGAAAAACACCCTACCCACGGGGGTTGGTTGCACGTCTCCTTTCATCCGTTCCAGGAGCTTCTCTCCAAGAAAGTCTTCCACGCCGCGAATATGCTCGCTCACCGTGGGCTGAGACAAAGAAAGCGCCTCCGCTGCCTTCGTGAAACTCCTCAACTCGACGATCTTGCAGAACACTTCAAGTCTGTGCGTATCCATTGAAAACCGCCCCGGTAAATCAACCGTCTTCTACTCCCGCTACGGTAACGCGCCGCCCCGACACCCGTCCCGCATGGTGTTCCAAGGTACCATATTTAGGAAGCGGTCGTCAAAGGTCCGAGCAACTCCGGGTCGGGGACTTGACAAGGAGAGGGACCTATCTATAGTAACAACCTATTGTATGAATAGATTGAAACGATACGTAACGCTTCCTAGAGTCGTGCGTATGGCGAAAGGAGTGATGGTATGGCTACGGGTCACGAGCAGATGTGGGAGGGCCTTGGACTTGATTTGAACGGTCACGACGCTCTTCTCCAAGTTCTCGGAAAGGGTTATCAAGACATCTTTCTGAGCCAAAGCGGTCGTCCTAACGGCATGGATTACTTCAACTTCGTCATGAGCGAAGTTCACGGGCTGCGCATCAAAGAGCTTCTCGACGGGAAGAAGGAGGGCCGGAAGGTGGTCGGCTGCTTCTGCGTTTTCGTGCCCGAAGAGATCGTCAGGGCCGCCGACGCGAACATGGTGGGTCTTTGCGCAGGCGCGGAATTCGCTACGGAAGATGTGGAAAGGATCCTCCCCCGCAATACGTGCGCTCTTATCAAGTCGGCTTTCGGCTTCAAGCTGGGTAAGGTGTGCCCGTACATCGAGTCCTCCGATATGATCGTGGGCGAGAACACCTGCGACGGAAAGAAGAAATCCTATGAGATCCTTAACACATTAGTGCCGAACCTCTACGTTATGGATCTCCCCCAGACCAAATCCGGCGAGGGTCGTGCTCTGTTAAGAGCCGAATACGACAAGTTCAAAAAGGCCGTCGAAGAACTCACCGGGGTCACCATTGACGCAGCAAGGCTCAAGAAAGGCATCGAGATCGTCAACAACAAACGCAAGGCCATCCACAGG
>JAZDOF010000377.1:0-3510 GCA_043799015.1 Pseudomonadota bacterium
GGCACCGTCGTCGCCGGAGCCGGACATTATGACCCCAACCGCTCGGTTGCCCGCCAGACGGGCCAAGGAGCCGAAGAGCCTGTCTATGGGCTGGTCCGGCCCTGCTCCAGGCGGGGCGTGAGAGGGGACTCCAAGTACTCCGGAAGCCTGGCTGTCCGGGGGGAACAGTTCCCCCACACCCGATCCGACATAGCAGGTCCCTTTTTCCAGCCGATAGGCTTCCGCCGCCTGTTTTACCGGAACACCACTGTTTTCCGCAAGGTAGGCCGTAAAGGGAGCGACGTAAACAGGCGAGACCAGAATTACCGCGATGACGATGTCCTTGAATCCCGGGGGAAGGGCCGGTATCAGCCTCAGTAGGGAATAGTAGCCGCCGGTGCCGGCGCCGATACCTATGAAACGAGTCGAAGCATCGTGAGGCTCTCCCGTATCATCCCGCCTCGGATGCGCCGCCGAAATCCTTACATACCTGGATCTCCCGGTGCGAATCTTGGCGGCCTTCTTCACCTTACCGACAATGTCGCTCTTCTGGGCTTCAAGGCTGTCTTCATCCCTCTTGGACGGCTTGGCTATTACGTCGATGGCTCCATATCGAAGCGCGTCGAATGTCGTTCGAGCGCCTTCCCTGGTCAGAGAGCTGATCATGACGGTCGGCGTGGAGTGCTTGACCATAATGTGCTTCAAAGCCGTAATCCCATTCATCTTGGGCATTTCCACGTCGAGCGTCACCACGTCCGGCTTAAATTTATCTATCTTCTCGAGGGCTTCTACTCCATCCTTGGCACGTCCTATCACCTCGATTTCGGGGTCCTGGCTCAAAATGCCTGCGATCTGGCGACCCATGAGCACGGAATCGTCCACCACGAGGACCCTGATGCGGTGATTCTGAGATGCATCCATCATAACAACGGTTCCATGGCTCGTTTTTGCTCTGATAGGACCTCCCGGGCAAGCTGAATGTAAGACTTGGCGCCGGGGCAGTCCATGTCGTAAGCGATGACTGGTTCCCCGCGGAAACACACCTCGGCCAGACGAGGGTCTCTGGGTATTATGGTCCTGAAAACCCGTTCCTTCAAGTAGTGACGGATCTCTTGAATTACCTTGACGGTGAACCTCGCCCTTTTGTCGGCCATTGTTATGAGGAATCCAAAGATGGCCAGACGGTTGTTGTGTTGCCTCTTTGCATCTAGTGCCGCACGCAACAGGCGCCCAACCGTCCCCATCGCCGCGTACTCGCATTGGATCGGCACCATGTACGAATCAGCGACGGCAAGGGCTGCCGTTGTCGGTTGATCGAGCCGCGGGGGACAATCGAGAAATATGAAATCGTAGGATGGTCGGATCAGGTCCATTGCATTGAGAAAATAGTCCTGGTTCTTTGTGATGACACGCATGAACTCGGCCTCGTCCGCCGCGGTACGCACGTTGGCCGGTAGGTAGTCGAGCCTCGGCAGTCTACGGTGTGACCTATATATGACCTCGTCCGGAGCTGCCCCGTCCTTGATCATATCGAACAGGCCGGCGCGCACGGCGCCCGTATCGACGCCGAAGCTCTTGGTGAGCCCGCACTGCGGGTCCATTCCCACAAGGAGCACTCTCCTCTTTATGGCAGCCAAGCACGCTCCCAGATTGACGGCCGTCGATGTTTTTCCGACTCCGCCTTTCTGGCTGACTATCGCTACAAGCTGACTCATGGAGTTTGAATCCTTTGACGACGGCCGTCCGGCGGTGTTTAGTACGACCGTAGGCCCGTCTTTCTTCGCGGCCGGGACTCTGCTCAGACCGGCGCCGTTTCCGGTACGGAAAGAGTAGCCTCCGTAGAACCGCGTCTTATTGCAACTCGGACGCGAGTCCTATTTCGTTCCGATCGTTTTCCATAGCTCCTCGATAACCTTGGGCACCCAACTGCCTCTGGTGAGCTACTAAATCCTCCACTAATTCACCTACATCCATAACCAAGGCAATGGTGCCGTTTCCGAGTATGGTGGAACCCGCCAGCCCCCTGCTCCTGAACACGTGCTCCGCAAGGGGTTTGATAACCACATCCTGTTCGCCGACCAGATCCTGAACCAAGAACCCGACCGTCTTCGTCCCCGCAGTGGCCAGGACCACAAACCGCGGCTCCTGCCCGGAACCGCCGTCCATCAGGTTGAAGACATCCGTTATCCTCAGAATGAGAATGGTCTCCTGCCTGAACTTGATAACTTCAAACCCTTCTATCGTGGTGATTTCCCTTGGGGAAACGTGAATTATTTCACGCACCTGCGTAAGGGGCACTGCGAACACGTGTACGCCGGAACGAATCAGAAGAGTCTGAATGATCGCCAGTGTGAGCGGGATCTTGATGGATATCCGCGTACCCTTGTCCGGCCATGATACAATCTCTACAGTCCCGTTGATCTTCTCAATGTCTTTTCTCACCACGTCCATCCCGACCCCGCGGCCCGATGTGCGTGAAACCGTCTTGCTGGTTGAAAATCCCGGAATAAAGAGGAAATTGTACGCCTCGTCCGGGGTAAGGGTCATTGCCTCCGCAGGGTCGATAAGCCTGTTCTCCAGGGCTTTTCTAATGACCGCCTCCGTATCGATGCCCTTTCCGTCGTCCTCAACGTCGATGACGACCAGGTTGCCCTGGGAGTAGGCGTTGAGGGTGATGCTGCCTTCCTCGCTCTTGTCTTTGGCCGCTCTCGTGTCTTGGTCCTCGATACCGTGATCGACGGCATTTCGAATGAGATGAACCAGCGGATTGTATATTTGTTCGATTACTCTCTTGTCCACTTCCGTGTCAGCGCCGGCGACATGAAGGGACACTTTCTTTCCCACGCGGTGCGACAGGTCGCGTATCAACCGCGGCATTCGGTTGAAAAGCTGGCCCACAGGAAGCATCCTAAGCTTCATAACCCCTTCTTGCAGGTCCGTGGCCGTACGACCCAGGGAAAGACTGGCTTCACTTACTTTCAGTGCTATGGATTTGATGGCCTGTATTTCCCGTTTGCCGATATCCCGATTGTCCTTGAACGTACGTTGCAGGGTCTTAAGTTCCGCGCTCAACTGCTCGATGTAGGAACGGTTCACGACCAGTTCGCCCACCCGGTTAAGAAGTGAATCCACCTTGGCCGCGTCCACCCGCATGGTCTTCACCACCGGGCTATCATGTAGTTGGTTACGCTGTTCCAGCTCGACTCCGGCCGCCGGCGGGGTAGGGGGGGGCGGTGCTACGTTCGCCGAATGGGGTTTGTCCGCGGGCAAAGACTGCTCCGGGGCAAAAGCGACGGACGGCCCGGCAGGGGGGTGAGCCGAAGGGGCGGCCGCTGCGGCCTTTTTCGGGGTCGGGCGCGTCGGGGAACTCGGCACGACCTCGCGTGGGGACGGCGCGGCCTTCGGCGGTGCAACACGAGTATCTTTCTTGACCGGTTTGGGTCGGGGCGTCACGGCTTGTACCGCCGGAGTAGGAGTGGGAGTCCGTACCTCCGGTTGCGGGGTGCCGGTTTCCAGGGCGCTTTGCAGGCG
>JAZDOF010000931.1:0-7210 GCA_043799015.1 Pseudomonadota bacterium
AGACGGCAAGTTCAACCGCGATTGCGAACGGTTCGCGGAAGACCGGTCGGCAGGCGAAACAAGTATCGACCGTTGGAAACAGTTTTGAAGTATCACCGCTATTGTGACGCCTTGTAGGCGCGACCGGCGGTCGGCCCTTGATTGGGCCTGCCCTATGCCGGAGATGTTCAGGTACTTGCGGATCGCTCCATTGGTAGTGGGCCACTGTTCTTGCCCCGGACTTCTTGAAAAACAAGGGCGACCGGCGGTCGCCCCCAAGTTCCAATCTCAAGAACAGTTAACAAGATGGTGACAAGATCGTACCGGTTACTTCTTCTTTTCGGTCTTCGCCGCCGGTGCTTCGGGTTTTTTCTCGGGCTCGGCCTTGGCCTCCGGTGCTTTGGCTTTGCCGTACTTGCCGGAGAAAGCCGTCCTCATTTCGTTGCCCTTCTCGTCCTTGAATACGGCAGTCCCTCCGGTCACTTCAATGGGAAAACTGAAATCGCTTATCTCGTTCCACCACTTGGTAACGAGAGCGCCCGCCGAAGTCTTGAGGCTTTGGATCTTCTCCGACGCTTCGGAACCCACCGTGAGCGCCGCGATGGTAGGATGAGCTTCATTGGTCCCGATCAGCCTGAGTTGGTTGGTCTTGCCGGCTGGGATCCACGAATCCTCGTAATGGTTGATGGTATTGACCTCGAACCCGTCAAAAGTAACGGTGAACATTACTTCGTCGAGCATGACGGGTTCCTTGTTGGGGTTCTTGACGTTAAGGATATAGGCCACGTTCATGGTGCTTGTGTAGCCGTAGGCCATTTCCTTTTCTTCTTTTTTGGCAGGGTCGTCCTTGCTTGGGACCATGATCTTGGGCTTAATGAAGAAAGGTTGAATGGTGGCCACTTCCACACGGTCCAAGGTGATAACCGGCGGTTCAAGGGCCAGTACGGGGATTGCGCAGAATGCCAGTGCGACCAAGGACGCCGCGAAGATCGTCAGTTTCTTACTCATCTCGTGATCCTCCACTTAAAGACCGTTTACCCATATCATGCCAACCATCGCTTACGACGTTTGTAGTGCTTCACTTCTCGGAAGCTCTTGCGACCCCCCACATCGGTCAGACCAAGGTAAAAGTCCCGGATGTCCGGGTTCTGTTTGAGTTTTTCCGATGTGTCGTCCATGACGACGCGCCCGTTTTCCATGACGTAGGCGTACGGCGCCACCATGAGGGCAAGCTTCACGTTTTGTTCCACGAGTAGGATGGGGATCTTTTCTTCTCTGTTGAGCCGTTGAATGATCTCGAAGATTTCTTTAATAAGCAGCGGCGCCAGACCCATGGACGGTTCATCCAGGAGCATCAACTTCGGTTGGGCCATCATGGCCCGGCCGATCACGCACATCTGCTGCTCGCCTCCGCTGATGAAGCCGGCCATAACCCCTCGGCGTTCTTTTAGCCTTGGAAAGTAATGGTAAACCATGTCGAGGCGTTCTTTTAGACCTCGCGGGCGAAGGTGCCCGCCGACGAACAGGTTTTCCTCCACGGTGAGGTGTTCGAACACCCTTCGGCCTTCTATGATCTGAAAGATGCCCCTTTTGGATATCTCTTCGGCGGGCAGCTTGTGAATAGGCGACCCCAGGAATTCGATGACCCCATCGGTGACTTCCCCGTCTTCGTGGTTTAGGAGCCCGGAGATGGCCTTCAGCGTCGTGCTCTTTCCCGCTCCGTTGGCGCCCAGAAGTGCTACGATACCTCCCGCGGGCACCTCGATGGAGACGCCTTTCAGGACGAGAATGACCTCGTGATACCTGACCTCAATATTGTTGATCCTCAAGATACTGTCGTTACCGGCCACAGCCTTCTCCCTCCAAAACCGGATGAAGCTCTGCAAACATTGGTCCCCGGGCGGAGCCGCAGCCCCGCCCGAGTTTTTCACTACCAGCCCAACCAACTGTCCCACTTGTCGGGAAATTTTGCCTTCATGTCCACTTTTTGCATCAACTGGATCTTGCCGTCTTTGATTTGATAAACCATCGAAACGCTGCTCGGCCTATGGTCTTTGTCGGTGATGGTGTAAGGGGGTCTACCGAAAGCGTTCGGCTTGTCAAAGGGAGACCAGTCCTTGAATGTTTCGAGGGTAGCCCTCAAAGACGGTCCGTCGAGCTTGCCTTTTTTGTCGGCGGCCTTAAGTGCTCCTACGGCCATGCTAACCTTCAGCCAGCCCTGAACCGCACGGATGGTCCTCTTGTTTTCAGCTACGCCCGGATTTATCTTCTTTGCGTATTCACGGACTTCCTTCAGCATAGGAACGTCTTCATCGAAGAATGCGCATGCCGCGGCCCCCATGGCGCCCTCGCCGGCCTTGCCCGTCATCTTGAGCAAGTTGGTGTCGAACGCCCAGTTGTTCATAATGTGGTCCACGCCGAGACCAAGGGCATACGCGTCTTTAATGGTGGTAGCCACGGACATCGTGGTGTTGCCGTGCCAAATCACGTTGGGATTGTCCCTCTTGGCCGCCAACACCTGGCTCTTGGCGTCCAGTGCGGTCAGCGACACGTCCTGGTCTTCGCCGACTTCGATGCCCAATAGTTTAGCGTGATCCTTGATCGCCTTGATCGGCGCACTGGAATAGGGCGCCGCGAACATGTAGAAGCAGCTCAACTTGGGTTTCTTGCCGGCTTCACGAGCGGCCTTCCATTTATCGCTCTTTTTCCATACTTCGTCATACCACGTTTGAAGGCACGCACGAGCGTTGGTGGAGTAGTCCGTTGAATAGATGAAATTGTATGGGGTTTTCTTGGGATCGCAAAGATGGCCGGACAGTGAATCGGATATGGTCACCATCTTGTCTTTGTTTACGGTCGGTGATAGGGCTTCCGTGTCGCCGGTCCCCCACTGAAGCAAGATGTTGATCTTGTCATAATCCTTGAACTGCTTGTAACGTGTTATGGCTTCCGGGACCCTGTACCCGTAATCGTAAAGGATCAGCTTGATCTTCTTGCCGTTTATGCCTCCGTTATCATTTACGTAGGCAACGCTTTCCCTGACCCCCAACGCTGCGTCCTTTCCGACGTCCGACGTGGCTCCCGTAAGGTCGTTGATGGACCCGACCTTTATCTCCTCCGCGGCCAAAGCCCACGAGCAAAGGAGAAGAAGAGTTATGCCCGCAAACAGGATTCTCTTTCCCATGAACACGCCTCCCTTTTTGAAAATGTGGTGAGAAAAACCATTCGGAAACACCGTCCCGGAGTTCGGGACGGGCCTCTCCGTTACAATAGCCGGGGTCACGATCCCTTTCCGGTATACGAGAAGGGCCACAGATTGAAGTAATTCTTTACCTGCCAGTACCTATACGACAGGCCGTTGGGCTCGTATATCAGGAAGAAGACTATCGCCAACCCGAAACACACCTCTTTCAGGAAGTTGATCTTCATCGTGATCATGCTGAATTGAGGAAGGGCCTGGACGAACTCCATCCCGCTGATCCAGCCGACTCCCATCTGCAACAACTCGAATACTATCACCATGAATGCGGAGCCGAAAACTATGCCCTGTATGCTGCCCACTCCGCCGATGAGTATGATACCGACCCACAACAGGGAATAGTACCATTCGTAGTCTTCGGGACTGACCACCGATGTCGTGGCTATGTAATATGATCCGGCGATGCCCGCAAAGAAGCCGGCCACGTAGAAGGCGATCAATTTATACACGACTATGTTGACCCCCATAGTCTCCGCGGCAATGTCGTTATCCCGGATCGCCACCCAGGCCCGACCGATCTTGGAGCGCATGAGGTTGCCCATGGCCACCAGACATATGACGCAGAGAAAGACGGCCAAGTAATACATGCTCGTGTCGGTGTCTATCGCCCAGGGCCCGAACTTGATCGTTCCCGGCGGGATAGGGAAGCTCTGCTCGCGTCCGCCTATGGCGCTGAGCTTCCTTACCACGAAACGCACGGTGATCCATTGGGCCGCCATAGTGGTCATGATGAGGTAGAAGCCCTTGACCCTGGCGGAGGGGAGACCGAAGAGAATCGCCCAAAAGCCGGATACAAACCCGGCGCATATCATGCTTATGGGATAGACGATGCCCATATCAGACATAAACTGAGGCCAAGGGATGAATAGGATCATCATCGAGCTTGTGTATGCGCCCATTGCTACAAACGCCGCGTGACCCAGGGTCACCTGACCGCAACAACCTATAAGCAGTTGAACGCCCAAGGCGGCAATAATGTAGTAGCTGATGGTGTTGGCAACGCTTATCCACTTCTGGGAGTCGAGGGCCGTCATGACCCAGGGGAAGGCCAACAGCACGACGGCCATGGCGATCATCTTGCCCCTGATCAAGGAAGTCCGCCACCATGCCTGTTCTTCTTGGTACGATTCGTGATAGGTCCCACACGGAAGATAACTCATGGCCTACACCCTTTCTATCCGTTCCCAACCCCAGAGCCCGTACGGCTTGACGAGGAGGAATACCACCATGAAAACGAACGGAGCGATCTCTTTGCTTCCTGCGAAAAAGTGGATCTGCTCGAGATAACCGCCGGCAAAATTCTCCAGCACGCCGATGACCATGCCGCCGACAATAGCTCCGGGGATTGAGTTGAGACCGCCGAAGACAACGACGGGGAGCACGAGCAAGCCCAGGAGACTCACCGAGTAGTTCAGTCCGTTGATGTTCCCTAATAGTGTGCCGCCCACACCGGCGGACATGAACGCTATGGCCCAGGCCAGCGCATACACGAATTTGGCGCTGACCCCCAGCGAGAGTGCGGCCATTTCGTCATCCGCACATGCTTGCATGGAGAGACCCCATCTTGTGTACTTGAAAAAGGAGATCAAGGCGCTCATGAGGATCATCGAGGCAAGGAAGCCCCAAACGTATACCTGTCCTAGCTTGATATTTCCGATACTGAACGGTTCCAAGGGGAAAATGCGGGGTTCGAACAACTGCGTATCCGTATCCCAGATCAGGAAGACCAAGCCCTTGAAGACGAAGGACAAGCCCACCGTGACCATGATTACGGCAAGAACCGGCTCCCCGATCATCTTTCGCAGGAATAGTCGCTCGGTGATCAACCCCAGAATGAACCCTACCGCCAAAGTCCCGATCAATCCCAGCACAAAGGCTGCATACGGCGACATTTGCGGGGTTGTTGCAAGGATCCATTGATACAGGAAGAGACTCACGTATCCGCCTATCATGGTCAACTCGCCCATCGCCAGGTTCAGCACCCCGGAACACTTGTAGATGATCACCCATCCCAAAGCCACGAGCGCATAAATGGAACCGACCATGAACCCTGTAATCAACAATTGCAGGAAAAGTTCCATTACTTCTTCCCTCCGTCCTTGGGAACATCGGCGATCTTGAGGTCCGCGGAGATATGGACCACCCTGCCGTCTTCATAGGTGATGGTGGTGTCCATGTGGACGTCGTTCTTTGCGTCGTACATGGCGTCAATTATGGTCTTGTATCGATTCTCCACAAAGGCCCGACGGATCTTCCGCGTCCGGGTCAGTTCATCGTCGTCGGCATCGAATTCCTTATAAAGATTAGCAAATCTCCGCACCTGCCCGGGTTCCGAGATAGACCGGTTTACATCCCCGAGTGACCGCTTGATCAGGTCGTAGACCTCCGGGATTTGGGCTAATTCTGTGTAGCTGGTGTAGTTGATGTGTTGGTCCTCGGCCCATTTACCCACGGTGTTGTAGTCGATGCAGACTATGCAGGTTACATACGGCCGCTGGTGGCCTACCACAAGGGCATCCTTCACATAGGGGCTGAACTTGAGCCTGGCCTCGAGAAATTGCGGTGAGGACATCTTTCCGTCGGACAAGATCATGATGTCCTTGGTTCTGTCGAACACCACCAAATGGCCGTCTTCATCCATAACGCCGGTATCGCCGGAATGCAGCCACCCGTCCTTGAGGTTCTTTTCCGTCTCCTCCGGCATTTTGTAGTAGCCGACAAAGACGGACGAACTCTTGGACACGATCTCGCCCGATTCCGTTATCTTCACCTCGGTGCCCGGTAAAGGGGTGCCCACGGTATCGAACTTGATGTCGTCGTCACGGTGCACGACCGATATACCCGCTATTTCCGTTTGCCCGTAAATCTGTTTCAGATTGACCCCAATGGCGTGAAAAAAGCGAAAGTGGTCCGGGCCCATTGCAGCACCGCCCGTATATGCGTGTCGAATACTGCTGAGCCCCAAATGGTCCCGTATCTTCTTGAAGCAGATCCATTCTCCGATGTAACGCAGGAGCTTCCAATGCGGCCCCACACCCTTTTTCTCGAACTTGAGATCGGCCGTATGGTACCCGATCTTCATGCCCAGTTCGTAAAGCTTGCGCTTGAGCCATGTGGCATCGAGGTAACGCACCTGGACGCTTCTGGTGAACTGCTCGTAGAGCCTCGGAGGCGCAAACATGATTTGCGGCCCTATTTCCCTCACATTGGCCTGGGCTATTTCGGGTTCCTCCGGGAAATTGACCGTAAAACCCACTTGAAGCCCGCAGGAAATCGACATCATCTGTTCGCCGATCCATGCGAAAGGCAGGTAAGATACCCAATTGTCCGTGGGTCTGGCCGAGTCCACCGTCATCAGGTTGCGCCCCATCGACAGCAGATTATAGTGCGTCAGCAGAGCGCCTTTAGGTTTTCCGGTAGTTCCGGAGGTATAGAATAGTAGACACACCTCGTCGCCGTGACTCGAGTTGACGAGTCGCTCGAACAGACCCGGGTCTTCTTTCTCTTTCTTCCGGCCCAATTCCTTGACCTGATCCAGGCTGATGGGCATGGGATCATCGTAGTGACGCATTCCCTTGGGATCGTCCCATATGATCTTTTTCAGTTTCGGGCATCTGTCTCGTATGGCAAGGGCCTTATCAACCTCTTCCTGTCCTTCGGCGATATAGAACTTCGCGTCGGAATGGTCCACTATGTACTGGACTTCTTCCATTAGGCAGTCCTGGAACAGCCAAGCCGCCACGCCTCCGCCGCAGATGGTGCCCATTTCCGTCCAAAGGGCCTCGGGCCGGTTATCGCCGATGAGAATGACCTTATCGTCCTTTTCAAGGCCCAGACCGACGAATCCGAGAGTGATGTATTTGACGTTTTCCAGGTACTGCGCCCACGTGACCGGTCGCCAAATGCCGTACTCCTTTTCCCGCATGGCGACCCTATCCGTCCCGAATTTGAGACATTGCCTCAAGAACAGCT
>JAZDOF010000939.1:0-2097 GCA_043799015.1 Pseudomonadota bacterium
CTTTCACTGTGAGCGATGGTACCGGTTCTCCGTCCACCTTGAAATCGATGTCCGCCTGAACCACGTCCTCTTTGCGAAGCGCACGGTCCTCAGCCAACGGTTCCAGATGGGATTGAAGTTCCCGCATGTAGTTCAGCCGAGCGTCTATCGCGGCATCGTCGGCCTCACGAACCTTCTTGGCCAGCATGAGGCCGAAATAGTCGTGAGGATCGATAGCGGGGGCCACCTCTATCTCCGCCAAGTAGGTAAAGGGCTTGTCATCCTCAACACCCTTGGGCTCAAGCTTTAGGACGGACACGAGTTCGAGATTCTCTTTGTCCAGAGAAGGCTTGAAGGTCTCCTCTATCAGCTTGTTGGCGGCGTCGGACTCGACCTGCGTCCTAAAATAGGCCCGCACCATATCCATAGGGACTTTGCCCTTTCTGAAGCCCTTCAATTGCACGTTTTTCTTTAGGTTGCGATACTCGGTATCAACCACGTCGAGATACTTTTCCCTAGGGACTTCGAACGTCACCCGTTTCTTGACCGGGCCAAGGTCTTCCACAACTATGTTTGTCATTTGTCCTCTTCCATACGCTCAGCTATTTCACAGCGGGATCGCTCATCCGGTTCGGATTCCGGAACCCCTCGTCAATCCGCCTACCTGCATGACAATAGGCTCGCAATGCAGCGTTACTTATGGAGTATACGTCAAAGAAAGATAAAAGGGAAGAGGTTGAATGTCTAATAAGTTCCTGAACTTCCAATTATCTTGCATGGCCGATGGTGTTTTGCTACAAACCAACGGTTGAAGCGATGCCCGACCCGACGTTTGGGCCGTGGAACCAATCCGGAAACACCAACGACGCCGCTCGTCCCGGATTCCGGAAATGAAGCGGGAGAGTCTTGATTTGACCCAGGATCACGAAACAACAGGCCCCGAGATATCCGTAGTCGTCCCTCTGTACAATGAAGAGAACAACGTGCGCCCCTTGATCGAGCGGCTGGCCGAGGTTTTCCGACGGCTCGGAAGCACGTGGGAAGTCGTGTTTGCCTTGGATCCCGGGCCGGACCGCACCAAGGAGCGAATACGGGAGCTCTACGAAGAAGGGTATCCCGTTAGGATGATATTGTTTTCAAGGAGGATCGGCAAACCCCTTTCGCTTATGGCAGGCCTGGACCATGCCCGAGGGGCCGCCTGCGTCATAATCGACGCCGACTTACAGGACCCTCCCGAGACTATCATCGAGATGGTACGAATGTGGCGCGGCGGATTCAAGGTGGTGATCGCCCGGCGATCATCCCGAAAGGGCGAAAACTTCTTATACCTAAAATGCGCCGAGTTGTTCTATCGGATTCTGGAAAGGGTGTCCGAAGTTCCCGTGCCGGTGAACACCGGTGATTTTCGCCTGTTGGACGCCGCAGCGGTTCGCGAGATATGCCGGATACGCGAACGACACGCATTCCTGAGAGGCTTGACGGCCTTCGTGGGCTTTTCCACCGCCATCGTCACCTTTGACCGCGAAAGCCGGCATTCCGGCAAGACCCAGATATCTCTCTCCGGCGCGATAAACATAGCCCTTGACGGGATCATACCTTTTTCCCGAACGCCGCTCCGGATAATATCGGTCCTTGGTTTGTTGATCCTCGCCCTTTCCGGCCTGGTAGGGACCGGCTGGCTGATCCGAGGATCGGTGCTCGGTTTTTCCGCGACTTGGCCGTCGGAATTGCTGTGCGTACTTCTCCCCGCATCGACGGGGTTCCTGGCCGCATGTATGGGAGTTTTGGGCGAATACCTGGTGAGAACTTACGAAGAAACCAGAAACCGACCCTTGTACATCGTCGATGAGCTCATGGATTACGCCGTTAAGGCCGACGACGACATTACGGGTTAATTCTTCAGGGTCCGGCACGGCGGCCGTCGGTCCTAAGGACGGGTGCCGGACGTAAGGACGACAACGAAATGAAATCTTTGGTAACGGGGGGCGCCGGTTTTATCGGGAGCCACGTAGTTGACGAGCTCGTGCGACGCGGCGGAGAAGTAATCGTATTCGACAACCTGTCCACAGGATCCGTCAGGTACTTGGATGGTGCGCTGGCATCGGGACGAGCCGTTTT
>JAZDOF010000950.1:0-3333 GCA_043799015.1 Pseudomonadota bacterium
GTTTCACTACTTATCCATGAACGCGGCCTTGATGTTTTCCATCCACACATCAAGAATTTCAGGCATCTCTGCCGATCCTTTCAGGACACACTCCACCAGCCATCCCTTCTTAACGAGGATGGACTTCCAACTCCCGTCATCTTCACCGCAAAGGTCATTGCGCGCATGATCTCCGGCAACGGCCATAAACGGCATAAGGTATGCCTTACCCGGACGCTTCTTGTCCAGTTCCGACAGGACATCTTCAAATGAGGGGTTACCCTCGACCGTGCCGACGTAGACGTTGGGATCAAGACGAAGCAGCCAGAAATTGAGGGCCGCGTACACGGCATCTCCGGGGTGGTGCTCCGATCCGTGGCCCATCAGGATCACCGTGTCTTCGGGTTTCCGGTCCTTGGGAAGATGCTTCAGCAGGCCCTTGGCGGCCGCTTCCATATTCTTCCGGGAAGAAAGGAGAGGCAGGGACACGGCGACCTTCTTCAACCCTTTGCCTCCCTTCTCCTTAAACGCCTCCACATCCTTACAAAGGCGGTGGAACTCTTCCCCCGGCAGCGTATGCAACGAAGCTACGGTGATTTGCGTGTATCCATCCTTCAACAGCTTGGTCAACGCTTCCGACGGGGGAGCGGTCTTCTTCCCTTCCTGAGCGAGTTTGGCTCTGATTTTGCCCGATGTGAAAGCCCATCGCACCTCCGCATCCGGGAACTCGCGCTTGACGCGGCTTTCAGTCTGGGAAAATGCGATTTGCGCTTCAGGAACGGTGGTCCCAAAGGCCACCAAAAGGATCGCTTTCTTCTTGGATTGAGCATCTCCGGCCAACACGCCGGAAACGCAGCTCAAGCCGATCAGGGTGAGCAATACGGCGCACGCGGCCATACTACATCGCTTCGACATTCAGCACCTCCAACCTTCGAAACAAAAAACCCCGAAGCCGTTAAGGCCCGGGGGATTGCCCTGTTCGTCCCTCAGGTTGACGTATTACCTCCGGCCCCTTACCACGGGGGCAGGAATACATCACCCTGGGCTGGTTTTCCGGCTTCCGGATCCGTCTACTCGCCGCGCCTTCCCGGGAATCAATTTTCCCAGTGACATTTTGCGGCTTTCGTCCCCGGTTACGGCGGCGGGCCCACTCCTGATTCTCACAGGATTCCCAATTATTCCCCACGAGGGGACACCACAGGGGCTGGAACCATCGTATTTGTTTAGGGAGAGCCGCGTCAAGAAAAAAGAAGCGAGATCGGGTGCGGCACGGGCGGCATAAGCGTCGACATAAGGGACGGGTCGGTAGAGGGTATCTCTAGAATTCAATTCGGTGATACCGAAGAAACCAACCTAGTGCAAGTCCGTCCATTACTTTCCGTTGGGTCCTTCGAGTCTGTATGCGCCTCCCAACACCGCATCGATCAATTCCCGTTCGGTCTTCAGCACGTCGTCAAAAGACATGACGCAAGTACCCACAGCCTCAGGGCGATGGGCATCGCTGCCTCCCACCTTGAGTAAGCCCAGCACGTCGGCGACCTTGTGAGCCAACTCATTTTCATCTTGAGTTACCAGGCCGTTGCACACCTCCAGGCCCTGGACCGAGGCAAAGGTAGGATTGTCCGCAGCCTGTGCCAAATCCATTTGGAGGGCACTGAACCCGAAAAGCAGAAAACCCCGGAAAGGATGGGCGGCAATGGCCACGCCGCGTGCGTCGTCGACTTGTCGGCGCACGGCTTGAGGTGTGAGCATTACGCCGGGCTCCTTCTCCACGCCGAACACAAGGATGTCTCCTCCCGTGGTCGTGATTTCCATGCCACGAAATACCGCCAAGCCGTGTTTGTCGCTCAACGCTTGAGCGTCTCGGGGGCTCCACATCTTGTCGTGCTCGGTGATGCAAACGCCGTCAAGACCCTTTCTCAGGGCCGATTCCATCATCTCGTCCGGGGACATTGTGCTGCAATGAGAAAACGCCGTTGTATGTATATGAATATCGAGCCTCATTAAGCCCTTCCGCGATCTTATTTCAAGCTGAGATAGCCGACCAAATCGGGGTATCGGCCATGGAAATCCTTTACGAAAGCCGCCTTGTCCATAGTCGGGTTTTCCGCAAGGGCAGAACGCAGATCTCTGATAAACTCGGCCCTAACAAGCCCGCGGCAACAATCAATCATCAACGCGGCCATATGGCGGCAACCGTTGCGACCGAGTTCTTTCTTGATCCTTCCGTCGAGGGCGGTGTCGATCTTCCATCCCGTGGCATTCTCAAAAACCCCGCCCGCGGCCGGGCAAGTCAGTGTCGTAAACCGCTTCATTCGAGCCTGTACGGCATCTATGGTCAATGTAGGCCAATGCACCGAAATCTCGATCTGCATGGCGTACAGCTCATCTTCGAGTACGCCGCTCACTACTCGGCGATCCTCACCTTGCTTCTGGACCCCTACTGATTTGTTTCTCGAATAAGTAAGCATCTGATATCCCTTACCTCCGGAAGCGCCGAGACGGTCAGAGGTTCTTGAAAGCCACGCAACTGTCCTTGAGACGCGGGTTTTGTGCCATCCGGGCGGCCGCAGAGAGGCCGATGACAACATCATTAAGTCGCACCGTCGGACCGTCGCCGGCCCAGTTGCACGGCACCCCGCCTTCGGCCGTCGTTTTTACGAGTTCGGGGACCGTGAACGCGTTGATGAGCATCTCCATGGCTTCGAGGACCAGTTCCGCCAACCGGTCGGAACCGGAATCTCCGCCTAGAATACTTCGCACGATCTTGGTCATCCCCGGACCGACGCGTACGCCGACCAGGTTTTGCACTACGCCGGATAAGTCGGGCATAATCCCCAGTATATCCCGGCGGATGACAACCTCGGCACGCCGTATGTCCAGTGCCGGGGTCTTTACCTCCAGGAGCAGATTCAGACCCAACAGGGTGTCGTCCAGTCTTGTGTCGACACGCCACAGGCCGTCCCCGGACTGTTCCACCGTCGTGAGGGTATTCACTTGATAGTCAAGTATCAATGCTACCTCCATTAACCATGCAGCACTTTTCGGCGCCGCGCGGTGATCGCTCGGAAGCCTATTAGGAATCCCGTGATACTGGGACAAAGCGACGCCGAAGTCAATGACGCCCCAGGGCTTTGTCACGGGGAAAAATGACGTGTAAGGATGGTGGACTTGGGCGTAATCTCCCCGACGTGGCCTTCAGACCGGTTTGTCGATGACGGCATGTATCCCGAGCCTTCGCCGTCACCACCTGGATAGAGAGAAGTCGTCCGTGGCGTTGCCGTTCGCGTTACGTCTCGTGGTTGCTTCAACCCCGGGGTGAAACCCAACACGATCACTAATTCCAGAGTGTGG
>JAZDOF010000953.1:0-2418 GCA_043799015.1 Pseudomonadota bacterium
AATGTATAATGATAGCGAGTATTCTCAAGTTTTCGATTCAGCAACGATGGACAATGATCGGCCTGACTCTGCTCATGGCCGGCCTCGGTGTGTACAATCTCGGAAGGATCCACATCGATGCGGTCCCTGATATCACCAACATTCAGGTTCAGGTAAGCGCCTTGGGGCCTGGATTATCCGCCTTGGAAATGGAGCAGAGGATCACGTACCCCGTAGAAACCGGACTTGCAGGGCTGCCGGGCCTCGTCCGGACGCGATCTATATCTCAGTATGGGGTCACGCTGGTGACGGCAATATTCGAGGACGGGACCGACGTGTATTTTGCTCGCAGACTAGTCAGCGAACGACTTCAAGAGATTAAAGGAAAGCTTCCACCCGGGATTGAGCCAACCATGGGCCCCATTTCCACCGGATTGGGCGAGATCTTCATGTGGACGGTGGAAGCTTTGCCCGGGGCCAAGAAACCTGATGGGACGGCATATACGCTCATGGACCTCCGGACGATCCAGCACTGGATCATTCGACCGCAACTTCGGAACACGCCGGGCGTGACGGACATCAACACCATAGGGGGATATGAAAAGCAGTTTCACGTGACCCCCGACCCATACAAGCTCATTGCACACGGGTTGACTTTTTCGGACGTCACCGCCGCCCTCAATGCGAACAACTCGAATGTGGGGGCCGGTTATATCGAAAAGAGCGGCGGCTATTATGTGGTCCGGGCTCCGGGACAAGCGGCCGATCTTGAAGATATTCGGAAAATTATTGTGAAGAATGTCCGAGGTATCCCGATTCTCGTGAGAGATGTTGCTGCCGTTGAGCTTGGGAAGGAGCTTAGAACCGGCGCGGCAACGAAAGACGGCGAGGAAACCGTCCTGGGAACGGTTTTCATGCTCATGGGTGAGAACAGCCGAGTTGTGGCGCAAAGAGCCGGCCAAAAGCTCAAAGAGATCAACCGGTATCTTCCCGAGGGCGTTATTGCGCGGGTCGTCTACGACAGGACAAGCCTGGTTGACCGCACCATCGACACGGTGAGCAAGAGCCTAACCGAAGGGGCGGTGCTCGTCATAACGATCCTGTTCCTGTTTCTGGGGAATATTCGAGCGGCATTTATTACTGCGCTGGTCATTCCGCTGTCCATGCTCTTTACGGCCACCGGGATGGCCATAAATAAGCTGAGTGCAAATCTTATGAGCCTGGGGGCCATTGATTTCGGCATCATCGTTGACGGTGCGGTCGTCATTATCGAGAATTGCACCCGCAAGCTCAACGAAGCCCAGGAAGAGCATGGGAGAACCCTCAATGAGGAACAGCGCATCGACATCATCTGGAAAGCCTCCCAGGAAGTGCGCAAGCCCATGCTGTTCGGGGAACTTATCATTATCATTGTATATTTCCCGATACTGGCTTTAAGTGGGGTTGAAGGAAAGATGTTCACCCCCATGGCTCTGACGGTTCTCCTCGCTCTTACCGGTGCGCTGGTTCTGTCATTTACCTTTGTCCCTTCCGCGGTAGCCATATTCCTGTCACGCGGACTCTCTCACGGGGAAAACTATGTTACGCGCGGAACGAAACGGTTGTACCGGCCGGTCCTGACACTTGTTCTGAATTACAGGAAGTTGGTGGTGGTAGCCGCGGCGGTTGTGGTTGTCATAAGCGTTCTCGCGGCAAATCGCATGGGGAGCGAGTTCATCCCCACCCTTGACGAAGGAGACGTAGCGGTTCATTCGTCGCGGATACCCGATACGAGTCTTACCCAAACCATAGAGTTGCAGTCACTAGTGGAAAAGAACCTCCTCCTGAAGTTCCCGCAGGTCGCCATGGTATTCGGGAAAGTGGGAACATCGGAAATAGCGACCGAGCCCCATCCCCCAGGGACCGGAGAAAACGCGATCATCTTGAAGCCGCGCGGCGAGTGGCCGGACCCCAACGTGCCAAAAGCGGATCTTGTGAAGCAGATCGAGGAAGAAGTGAATAGGATCCCCGGGAGTAACTCAGAGTTCAGCCAACCCATTCGCATGCGCTTCAATCATCTGTTGGCCGGCGTTTTCGCCGATGTTGCGGTAAAAGTGTTCGGCGACGAAATGGAAGTCATGCTGCACAAAGCGGAGGAGATAGCCGAGCTGGTCAAGAAAGTCCCCGGCGCCATGCACGTAAAGGTGGAACAGGTCACGGGGTTGCCGATGTTGACCGTTCAGATGAAGCGTGAAGAAATGGCCAGGTATGGCCTCAACGTCTCGGACGTCCAGGAGATAGTTGAGATGGCCGTTGGCGGAAAGACGGCGGGGCTGGTCTTCGAGGGAGACAAACGATTTGATGTCGTGGTTCGTCTCCCTGAAGATTTGCGAACCGACCCGGCGGCTTTGCGAGAGTTGCCTATCCCCTTGCCGCAGCATGAGACGTTTGAAGGTCCGA
>JAZDOF010000966.1:0-4927 GCA_043799015.1 Pseudomonadota bacterium
GGTGGATTTGGCGGCAACGGCGCCGGAATGAAGGCTCTATAACCCTTTAATTGACGCACATAGCGGCCGGAACGGGCTTGAGTCACAATCGATTTGTCATCACCTGCCATATGCTTTCGAGCCTTTAATATGGACAACGAATCGTTCCATAGTAAAGGCAGCCTTTAATAACATCAAGTCACTGCCGCTATATTAAAGTTTGTTTGCCGTTTGGCCGTGAGCTTCACCTCGATTCAATCTTGTTGGCCACGGGCAAGAAGATCGGATCCGCCATCAACCTCACCACGTCGCGTGGAGTGAAGCGCTCGCCGGCTTCCTCGTTGTTTTCTTCAGTGAAACGCCTAATAAGCTCCTCGAAAATCGTTCCCATTCCGTGATTATCCAGGGCCGGAAGGCGCTCCGACCCGTCCGTATTCAGAACGGGTTCCGGACCGAGGTTGATCTGGTTGTCGAGGAACTTTTCGATCAGGCTTCCCAGTATGTCCGCTTCGACCAGCGTGGGGATTTGGTTGCTGAACTTGAACTTGTCCAGTATTTCTTGCACGTTCGATGAGAAGCCATCAAGGTAGGCTTCGAAGTCGGCCTTGAGTTGTTGGACCCTTGCTCGGGAACGCAGATCGCGCCGTACGAAGGGAGATGCGTTGTAGAAGGCCTGTTCGGCTTCCCGCCGCAAAGCGGCATCTTGGTTGGTAATGCCAGCGGCATCCAAGTTATCCTTCATGTCCAGTACAGCCTGCTTCTTCGGCTCCAATACCGCATCCAAACGGCGGATGACCACCATGGGCAGGATGACGTCCCGATACTTGCCCCGAACGTACACATCCCGGAGCACGTCATCCGCTATATTCCAGATAAAATTGGCAATCCAGTTAAGGTTGTTGTTGCTCATGTGGTCGTGTTTGGTTCCTTCAATGATTCAAGACATCGCTCATTACCGGTGTCAGGCCGGCCAGGATGCCGGTGCCCTGGATATCAAATCGATATAACTTATGATTCCGGCTCAGATCTCATCCCGGCATCGGCCGTGCTTTGTGTGAGGTGTTTGTCGAATGGTTTGCTCTCAGGCACCGACCGCCTAACCGGTATTAGTGTAGAACCACCCACCGCCCGCCCCAAAAGAATGAAAAACCGCGTTGACCCCCGCAATCCGGGGTACTACCCGCGGTTTGCTCTCTTGGTCGAACCCCCACACTACAACCGGGTCTCGACCGTCAAGCATACCATCGGTGACACGAGGTGGGTAATGGTTTCTCGGCCTGGATTGTCCCCTCGCTGGACACTTTCGTTGCTTCCCTGCCGAGAAATCGAAGGCCGTGGTCGATCAGCGCATTCCCCGCGCCCGTCGGTCCACGGAGCAGGCGGTCCGTATAGAGCCCAAATCGCATGAGAGAATCGGCCTATCGAGTTCCTTCGTCGGTGCCACCTGGGCCTCGGCCGCCGGCGCCTGATGTCTATCAAGAAAATCCGTCAGCGTCCGGCGATCCATAGGACCATGTTCCACCACCTTATTCTCTATGATCGCCATCTGTTTTTCGGTCAGGCCGTACTTACGGCGAATCTCTTTTCGCCCCAAGCCGGAGCGCACGTCGTTAAGGAATTCGCTGGATTTGATCTTCTTGGCCGGTCGCTCCATGGCAGTCGCCTTTGCTTGGTTGTTTTGGGTTTATGGCGGCCACGGCTCGGATATGGGCTATGATGAATCCGTATCCGCCCCGTGATCAGCTTGGTCCCCTACCCTTGCGGGCCTTCACGCCGTTGCAATCGGTCCCTATTCCCGTCCCCGGCACACGAACCATCGTCCTTTGGGCGGACTTTCCTCATCCGCGCCCATGCCCTCACAATCCATAAGTGTAGAATCCCCGTCCGTCCTCATGGTCCATGCAACAAAAAAAGCCAAAAGCCGCTTTGACCCTCAAGAATGGGTTACGAATCCCCGTTGGCGAATAGGTCGCCCGTGAAGCCTTCGTTTTGGATCATCGCGGGCGGTTTAGAATACCATTGGTGGCACGAAGTGAGAAAGATTATTTTGAGGAAAGACCGCGGAACGGGGGCCTTGGAATACCTGGAAGAGGCCGACACGGGGGTGAAGCATTCGTCGCTGCGAATCGCGGCCGGAAAAGACGGCGTGCGACCCGGTGGCGGATTCCGGTACGGGAGCGGGGACCAAGGATCGGAATGGGTAGCATATTGTCGTCAAATACCCATCAAGTACCCGGTCGTCGATGCGGTTCGGCAATATGGTGAATTTACATACCAAAATCAGCACGCTGTTACGACCACAAGTACGCCGCGATCGCCGGCATCAAGTACCCGTCAAGTACGGCCGCCTGTGCCCGCTGAAGCCGGCGTTTGATGATCCGCTTTTCGGGGTCCACCGGCGATTGAAGCCTGCGCTCTTTATCGCGCAAATGCCCCTACGCCTTCATGAACCCCCATCCCTACGGCACTTCATCCGCGTGACGTTAACACCCTTGTGGCACAACTTGCCGTTTCCTCGACCATGCGCCGATGCTTTCCGCTTCGGAAAACCCGGCCGCTTAACCAAATCCACGGCGTAGTCGCCTTCGTGGTCCTCGACAGACCCCGGAACATGGCCCGCTTCACCGGTCAGGGCAGTAAAGATCAGGCATGACGCCCTTTCTCACCGATGTCGCTCGTGATTTCATTCCCTCATTGATAATCCCGCCATTCTGCTCAGACACACCGAGCGCATATATCGGCGTATATATTAACGCTTGGCGCATATATTAACGCTCGCGCTCATAAACAGCCCCCTTACGTTCGCCCTTTTGCCGAATGATCCCGGAGTCTTTGAGGCGCTTGAGCAGTTTATACGCTTGGTCCGCACCAATGCGACAAAGGTCCATAACCTCTGCCCGCCTGATTGATCCATGTTTATCAATGTAGCTCAAGACCATTTGTTCTTGTTGAATCGGCTCAAAACCGGCTTGTCGAACGTATCCCGCCTTTTGTCCCGTTGTGCGGTACAATTTAGCGCTCAGGGTGTATGTCCGACCTCGCCCGGAACCGTGCGCTTCAACAAGACCCGCTTCAGTCAATTTCTCCAGAACGGCGCGGGTTTCCGATTCGGACTTTTGGGTGGAAACCGCCAAATCCGCCGTGTTCGATCGTCGTTCATAGCGTAGGCGTGAGAGGACAATCAAACTTTCTAAAGGAAGAGGGCGAGCTGTGCGCTCTTCTTCCCGTAGTACCAATTCAAGAAACGCTGGATCCGATTCGCTGTTGCTCATGCGCACGATTACCGAGGCAGCGTCGGAACGGCCGTAATCGGGCGCGGGTCGACCATAGCGCAACAAACCTTCATAGATTCGGTCAATACCGCGTCCCGTGCGTTCAGCCAGCCCCAGTCTCTTGGAGATATCGGCAAGAAGAGGATTACGGGGCCGAGGTTCCGTGATCAAAAGGTTCGCAAGCGTCACCCCTTCAACAAATCCGCCTGGATTCGAGATGGTCATACCGTCGTCGTCAATGCGGACATGAACGGCTCCAAGCCTTGCGTAGTCACGGTGGACAAGGGCATTGACGAGGGCCTCACGAAACGAACGTCGCTCGAAGTTCGGCACGGGAACACGAAAAAGACCAACCTGAACTTCCAGCTCCGAAACTCTAGCCGAAAAGAGCCGCTCAACCTCTTCAAACGAGTGCAAGAGAGGTTTGCGGAAGAACTCGTTTACCCGCACATCGGTTCCTTCAAGCACCTGGAAAGCGACTTCATGCGCCGGCACATGCCGTCTCAATGTTTCTTCCCGTCCCATGAGAAGCAAACCAGCTAAGGTAGGTCGCCGTTCTCCTTCCACAGTCGTGGTCAACCCCAAAGCGCCGTCCAACTCCTCATCCGCTAACGGAAGAAGGGATGCATCCCCTCCGTACCGGCGGATGGCCTCTCGGATACGCTGCCTTTCCAGAGGGTTCAACGCGTCCGTGGTAAGAGCCACAAGAGGAATCGCCGATGGATCGGCAAGACCGAGGTTGGCTTGGCGTTGAACGAATTCGTGAGGATAAAAGGGTACTGCTTCCGGTTTACCATCAGCCATCAAGCGCCTTCGTTGAAGCAAACCTTCCGATGTGGAAAACAACTGCCGGGATTTGATAACGACAATACGCGCAAGCTGCATTCCTTCAAAAATCAGCAACTCAGCCCGCACGGAGAGTGGAGGGTTGGTGCGGTTGGCTATCAATGCGCAAAGTCCGGTCATATCCGTGTGATTGGCGTGAATTCCTGTGACTGAGCCGTCATCTTCAACTCCGAGGTATACTTCGCCTCCCTCTGTATTTGTCAGCGCCACTACCGCGGCAACAAGCTCCCTATCGGAAAGCGGCTTCCGGTCGCTCTTGAACTCGACCGTAAGCGTCTCACCTTTTGCCAGAATATCTTTCAAATCTTGTTCACTTGGGTTCATTCGATTTCATACTCCGACACAGCTCAGATGTTTTTTGTTCATGGCGTCAAGGTCTTCGAGCGCTTCCTCGGTTTCATTCTCTCGCGTATCAGTAGGCATCGTTCAGCCCTTTCCATCCATCAAATACCCGGCAAATGCCGCGCCGCCGAGTTTGTGCGGTAACATGCCGGAATTCCTTACGGGACACTGCTCTCCGCATCAAAAACTTGGGTGGATCATTCGTCGCTGTCAAGTACCCATCAAGTAAATACCAGCCCGCTGATTCCAGGATATAACCGGAATCATTTGACGTTTGTCTCGCCCGCCTTACGGACTCCTGCCGAAAGGGCGTTTATTGCTAAGAGATGAAATGGCGATCTTGTTTTGTAAACGTTCACAGCGATGGGAGAAGAATAAACCACAAAGACACAGAGGATCGATCGGTTTTGGAGTCTCACGCGGAGTCGCAGAGGCGCGGAGAAAGGGACAGAGAGAAACTCCGCGTCCTCCGCGGCTCCGCGTGAAAA
>JAZDOF010000987.1:0-9444 GCA_043799015.1 Pseudomonadota bacterium
GCGGTCGGTGATGTCGATCACGATCCCCATGTAGCGAGTCGGTTTGCCCTTCTCATCGCAAATCGGTCGCCCTCTCAGCATCAACCACCGAAGTGTGCCGTTGAGACCCGGCGTACGCCACTCAACGGTCAGTTCATCGCCCCTGGATACGACTTCCTGCACTAATCGCTCGACTTTGACTAAATCGTCAGGGTGGATCGTTTGCCGCCACGCATCGTACGAAGGCTCGCAACTGTTCGGCTCCAGCCCATACAAGAACCATAGCTCTTCAGACCAGAAACTCTCATTGGTCCTTAAGTCCCACTCCCAAGTTCCCGCCTTTGCGGCATCTTGTGCCAAGCGTCTACGAGCCTCACTCTCTCGTAGAGCCTCCTCTGTTCTCCTCCGCTCCACGATCTCCGATTGCAGGGTTATCGTTCGCTCCTTCACCATTTTCCTGAGTGAAAGAGACCAAACCAGGAGTACCATACCGACCAATGCAGCAGCGGCCACAATCCCTATGGCGTATTTCACGGCCGACTTCCACGGTAAACCGGCCGGCTCCAATACTCCGAACCATTTGCCATAGATGTCATGGTACCGGCCATCGGCATCTATAATTGATAATCCCTGACTGAGCCTTTCCAGCAAAGCCTTATTACCCTTCTTCACGGCAAAGCTGAAAGGCCTTTTATAGGATTCGATCGTGACGGGGGACTCTTCCACATTCGTAATGTTGAGTTTTTTCAAAAGAAGGAGGCCCACCAGCTTAGGCATTATCGCGACGTCACCGTTGCCGGAAGCAAGAAGTCGAAGCCCATCCGGAAGGCTATCGACAAGTTCTAATTTTACTTTGTCCCTTATTGGTGTCGTAAGAATGAAGTCATGGGCCGCATCCTTATTCATGACGACGATGGTCTTCCCGGTCAAATCCTTCAGTGAGGCGATTTGTTGGGTCCCTCTTCTTACAAATACCGCATCGTAGGCGATGGTGTGAGGGGCGGAGAAGTCAAATTCTCGTCTTCTCAAAGGCGAGGCCGCCATCATGGGAAGGAAATCGATAGTACCATTCTCGAGCGCTTCCTTGGCATGTTCCCATGTATCAACGGCGATTTCCAGCTTCATGTCCATGACTCGGACCACGGCTTTCGCTATATCGACGCTGAAACCGTCAGGCATTCCCTGGTCATTCACGAAAGTGTACGGATAGTAATCCGGTACAATTGCAGTCTTAAGAATCTTGCCGCGCAAATCTTCCGCCCTCAAAGCGCCGTCATTTGCCGAGTAGTCGCCTTGGGCAAAGGGGCTGGACATTAAGAGCGCCAGGATTAAGAACCCTGCAGAAATTATGGGGATTCGTCCGGGCGATTGGCGGTATAGAGTCCACATTTTAGTCTCTCTTTCGGTTTAGCCCCATCATCGAGCCCTTGCTCGGCGAATCCGTTTAGGTAGATGCCCGGAATCCGCATTTGATGACGAATCCGCTCCGTAACGTCTACTCCGCTGAATTCGCCTTCGAGCCGTATACCCGGCAGGATCAAGAGCGGCTCGGTCTCTTCCCCTCATTGCGCAGCTTGTTCTCCCCACTAAATCCTCCCCACGACTTCATGGCCGAGTTGCTTAGGGGTTGGGGTAATGTCCTTGGTACGTATTATATATGGGGTCTCGAGAACTGGACAGGGGGTTAAGGCATTGAAGAAAACCAGCACGCGGTCCGATTCTAAAAGAAGGTCTACATCGCTTTCCGGTCCGAAGTCATCAGAAGAGACGCCCAAGCGCCGACCGGTCTATCGGCAGGCTCCGTCCGTGGTTGAATCGGACCTCATGCATCGTTTCCTTGTCCCTTTGGGTCTTGGTCGCTTTGTGGTTTGATTCAATGGCTGTAACGAACAGGTCCCGCTGAACGGTTACCTTTGGTTCAAACCGGCGTCAGGCATCCCTCCTTGCCGCAGTACGCAAGGGCCAGCAGAATCGAATTGAACTTCGTCTCGGCGGTGTCTCCCCGAGACGTCAGCACGATGGGCACCGTACCAGGGCCGGCGGTAATGATCCCCCCCGATTCCACCATTACTCCGAGACTGGTCATGGTCTTGGACATCATCTTGTAGAGGACGTTCGCGGTATTGATATCAGTTGCCACGAGACAGTTGGCATCCCCTCGTATCCGGCCCTCGTAGGCCTTTTCTTCCGCGACTTCCGGAACCGTCGCCAGGTCGAAGGACAGCGGGCCCTCAACAATCAACGGGCCGTAGCGTTTTTCCAGCACCACCGCCTTTTCCTCGGCTTCGCCTGCGAGCTGGGTCGCGGGAATGGCCGCGGTTTCCTTCTCCACTGCCGTGATGATCGCAACCTTCAGGGTGATGCCGGGATCCACCATCTTCCTTACTATCTCAACCTGGTTTTCGATAACCTGCACAAGAATGTCCGGGTTTCGGAAGCCGGGATTGACGCCGGCATCGGACATGGCAAAGAACCGTCCGTCGGGAAGGACGAAAAAAGCCGTATGGGAGGCCGTCTTTCTTTCCTTCTTAGTGTCGCCATCGCCCGATTCCGTCGGCTTGTAGATGGCAAGGGCCTCCCGCAGCAGTGCCGATGAACTGATACTCCCCTTCATTACGAAGAAATCCCGATTCGCGGAAAGGAATTGATGGAAAACACGGGCGATGGATTGTTGTTTCCCGTCGTGGTCCACGGCCAACGGGTCTATCGGGAGGATTTCGACGTCGGGATCCGTTCCGGGGGCCAAGGGAACCTTGGTTCGCTCGATCGCGGTCATGACCTCGGTGGGATCACCGATCAGGACCAGTCGCTTGAGCAAGCCGAACTCCCGAGCGTGTGCCGCCGCCTCCAGGGCGTCTTCGTTGTCCGCGCCCACCAGGACCACGTTTCCCGCGGCGATCCTTCCGCCGGCCATCGCCTCGGTAACCCGATCCAGCAGCGACCCGAAAGAAAAAATCTGATGCTTTTCGCCTGATGCACCGAGGACCTGTAAGGCCCTTCTCATGCTGATCCGCTCTTGCGAGAAACGCAGCCGACCATCCCTTTTCGCGGGACTCAGGTGGACCTCGAACAAGTGATTCGATATGAGGTATTCATGTTCCAGCGAGTCCAGGCACATGATGGGGGTGAAGGGGTTGTCGATACGGTTTCGAATCTTGGAAAACAATTTCTGAAAAACCGAATCAAGGGCCATCATACTGGTGATCACGACAAAATGGGGCCGCTCGGCGTGCGTGCCGGCCGATACCATCTCCAGCACCATGGCCACACGACGCGCGTAGGTGTCCACGATTTGCATCAAGCCTGCACTGAGTCCTGGAGATAGCTTGCCGGAATCGATTATCATAAGGAGTTCGCAGATTTCCTTGACTCCGGTGCCGATATTGCGCGTGGCAAGGCGGAATGTCTCCGGTATCTGAAAATTCTCTTTTCTGATGGCTTCAACTATGGCCCCAAAGTCAAACTTGCTCAGAGCTTCGTTTGCATCCTGGGCCGCGAGTTCCCGTGTGATCCGCGGACCGGTCTTTCGTACCACCGAGGCAAACAGCTCGTCCAGGCTCATAACCAAGAGATTCAAGTGCTCCTGACCGATTCGCAGCATTTCCGACAGAAGCGCGGCTATGGATTTCAGCGGGGTTACCTTGACGTATCCTTTTAGGCCCTTTATCAGTTCGGTGGATTGCGCGTTGATGAAGCAGCCGAAGTCGTGAGGATCAAGGGTCGTGAAGGACAGCGGATTGGCCAAGGATAACCGCACGCCGTCCCTTTCTCCTTGACGGTTCAGGAGCTCTCTCAATTCCCAGGATACAAGGGCGCCCAAGTTGATCGAGCTGTTGTTCAACCTTTTCTTCGACAGATCCATCAGCGGTTCGTCAAGAACGTAGATTCCGTCGGGAAGGGTCTCCAAGTCTCCGCCTGCGCACACGATATCCTTTACTTCCGAGAGTTTGACTCCGTGCTTCAGAAAGAGATTCAAAATCCGCAGCGCCAATGGTTCCGGCGAATTGCCGTAGGTCCTGAAATCTATTTCGGCACGGAACAATACCTTCAGCCCCTGAACGGCCAGGACATACACCGCGTACCGCTTGGCGATAATGCTTATGGTTACTATCCCCTCCAGCATTCCAATGCGCTCTTCAACCGTGGCCCGACTGATTTCGGGCGCCTTGCGCGCTGCGATATTGGTTAGAATCATGCGGATTATGGGGCTCTCGCCCCCAGGTCCGCCGCAGCGATAGAGCGTAAGAATGTATAGGGACAGAAGGTCCGCGTACACCTCCACGAAGCCGGGCTCTCGTTTGAACTCGTCAGTGCCGACGAGCAATCTTTCCAACAGATCTTTGGTCTTCCGGAAATCATCAAGATTGCGGCTGAGTCGGTCCATTTCCAGGATTCGAGATATCACACGTTCGTACAGGAACTGTGATATCTCGCGCAGCCCTTCCCGGGCGTGTCGTGCCTGACCGAGGGCGCTTTCTATGCGTGAAATCCGGTCCACGGAAGAAGGCCCCGGGTCCGTGGAATCGCCGAATAGGGACCGATCGAACAGGTCGGACTCTATGACGGCAGCGCGTATTTCTTCAATTATATTGTGGGGCAATGCAAATCACCTCCGAGTAATGACACGGGGATTCCGCGGAATACGGTTCCGAATTCCATGCACATCGCCCGGATGAATCGACCTTGGCCTGTATGGATAAAGGCTGGTATAGTAGTCCGGGTGACCGGCATGCATGCCGGATTGTATATTGCCCCACCCGGCCGTAGGATTTCAAGCCGGCGGAGAGGGATTAAGAATTTCTTAACATCCACGCACAAACTTCGGAGCTGCACGGAGGATGTCTTGCTCATACTTGTCATGAACGGCGGGAGTTCGTCACTTAAATATACTCTGTTCGAAATGGACCACGAGACCGTGCTTTTTTCGGGGGAAATCGACCGAGTCGGGCTTGCCGGCTCCAGACACGTTTTTCGGTCGGCCGGCCGTCCCGACTTTGTGCGGGACGTTCCGATCAAAGATCAAGGGGAGGCCATGGACGAGGCGCTGGCCACGCTCACCGCCGATGGTCCTCTTGCCTCACTCGTCGATGAAATCAAGGCCGTGGCACACCGCGTGGGACACGGGGGGCGGTACAGAGACGCTGTACGGGTTGATTCGGACGTAATCGACGAAATCCGACGCATGACTCCCATGATCCCGTTGCATCATCCCGCCATGATCCAAGAGATCCTGGAATGTAGGGAACGAATGCCGCATGCAAAGCACATCGCCGTGTTCGACACGTGGTTCCATGCGACCATTCCCGATGAAGCGGCCATATACGGATTGCCTTACCGATACTTCGAGGAAAGAGGGTACAAGCGTACGGGATTCCACGGGAATTCACACGCATACGTTGCGGGCAAAGCCGCTGAATACCTTAACCGGCCCATTGAGGAGCTTCGAATAATCACCTGCCACCTTGGAAACGGTTGCAGCCTGGCCGCTGTGGAGTACGGGAAGTCCATCGACACTACGCTCGGGATGACCGCGACATCCGGTTTGATCATGGGTACTCGTGCCGGGGATGTGGATTGCGGGCTTATTCCGATAATAATGAAGGAGGATGGCCTTTCTCCCGACGACATGACCAATCTCCTGGCCAAGGAATCCGGCATAGCGGGGATTAGCGGCGTCGGCCGCGACATGCGCGACGTGGAAGCCGCGGCCGCAGCCGGAAACGAACGGGCCGTGCTTGCGGTGGATGCGTTCTGCTATCAGGTCAAACGTGCCATGGGGAGCATGCTGGCGGTCCTCGGCGGTTGCGACTGTCTGGTCTTTTGCGGTGGGATCGGAGCCAACAGCGCGACCGTACGCACCAAGACCCTGTTGGGGACTTCGAGGCTGGGTTTTGTCCTGGACCCCGAGGCCAATGCCGCCGGCCGTCCCACGGCGGCCGATCCGGTAGCAGACTTGTCGGCAGCGGAATCTCGCGTTACTATACTGGCGGTGTTTACGTTTGAGGAGCTGATGATGGCCCGGCAATGCCTTCGGGTGATGGATGGGGCCGCTTAGCGTTCACAAATACTGAGAAGGACTGAACCACCAAGACACACGGGTTGGAAGAAATCGAACGGTTCTTGGAACCGGTAATCGGACGGGATTTCGTAATGCCTTTTCCGTGTTTCCGGCGTGTCTTCGAGTCCTTTTGGTGAATTTCCGCCGCCTGTCGGTTTTCCGCCGGCATAGCGGAAAATACCGGCGTTAAATCAGACGTTGAGTTAAGCGATTACGACTTTCTTACCGGAGATGCCTATATGACCCGTTCCGTTCCGCGGCCTCGTGTTGTACACAAAGCCGCAATGGTCCCCATTGATCTTAAGATACTCGCAGGTGCGCTCCTTGCTTTGTTCGAATCCGAAAATCGAAGGATTCGCCGCGACAAGGGTCTGAATTTACTGGATGGTCTGTTTAACCTCCTTAAGGCCTGTTATCTGGATGAAGCCTTAAGAAAACAACGGCATTCCGTGAAATTCGGACGATACTGGATGCTTGACTGCACGGTTCCGCCCTATCCTTCGCCCGCGTTTGACAAGCGGATGCGCAACTACATGAACAACCTGGACATTACGGAGGCCCCCTCCGGCATCGTGTCGATTTCCACGACCAACTGCTGTCCTTACTCATGTGCGTTTTGCTCCACCAACGCGAAGAGGAACTTCGACGCGGACACTGATGAAGAGCTGCTCAAGCGGACAATATCCAGCATCGAAAACCTGGGCACCCCCTACATCATTCTCCACGGCGGAGAACCCATGTACAGGTACGACCGCTTTTTGCGGCTGGTCAAACACGTGGATGACGACACATGCCTGTGGATGTTCACCACCGGTTGGGGCGTCACGCCGGAGCGGGCGATAGAGCTTAAGAACAGCGGGATGTTCGGCGTATGGGTAAGTCTTGATCACTATGATGCGGCGGTTCACAACCGGTTGCGTGGAAATCCCGACGCTTTCGACAATGCGTGCCGCGCAATTCAATGTTTTCGAGAGGCCGGGCTTTACACTTGTTTGTCGCTGGTTCCGCCACCTGACCTGTGTGAGCCGGAAGGGTTCAAGCGGTACTACGACTTTGCCCGCGAGCTCGGAGTCGCTGAAATCAGAGTGCTCGAAAGGAAGCCTTCAGGCCGTGAGGCATGCCACGGCGTGACCCCTCACAGCCCCGTGTTGGCTCGCCTCCACAAAGAGCTTTTCCGAGATCCGGCCTATCAAGACCACCCCCCACTGAGCGGTTTGTCCACCTGGCTCGAAAAGGATGAGGCGCTCGGATGCCAATGCCGTTTTGAATACCTCTTTATTACGGCCAAAGGGGACGTTCAACCCTGTGAAGTCAGTGAAGTATCCTTCGGCAACATCCGGACCGAGAATTTCGCCGACATATTTCAGAGGGCTCGTGTCGCGTTTCAGCGACCGTCCACCGGTTGCATCCCGATGGTGATGTTTCCGGAGATCCGAGAGTACATCAAGGTTTCCGAAACCATGTCCTCCCGGGAAAGGGCGGAACTGGCCACGGCCATCGTCACGGAATTCCAAGAAAGGGGCGACATCCCGGGTGCTCTGAAGCCCATCTGGTCGCTGTACCAGAGGCGGCTTAGGGGATATCGCGAGCGTCGGGCCAAGGTTGGCGGCCGAGGCCGCGATGAATGAGACCGGGAGCTTGTAGGCTGAGCCGTCGGCATCAATATGGGCCTATCGTGAACGTCCATGACCGGTTGACCAAGCCATAGGAAAGAGTTCGTATGTGCGCCGATTCGTGTATGCGCCGCACATATTTCGACACAATACCCTGTTCCCCCATAGGAGACCTCCCGTAACCGCTCACGACACAGAAAACCATTTCCCCGACGGCGCCGCCTCATCCCCCCCTTCACACTCACCCGGGGAAGCGTTCGCGTCGCTGGAACGCGAGCTTCGCGGCTTTTGCAGGCCGATGCGTATTGCTATCGTAGCGCTGGCGGCCCTGGCGGGGTTCCTGCTTATCATCAACGATTCATGGAACGCCACGCCGGACAGCGCCCTGTATTTGGCCCTGGGGGAGTCTATGGCCAAAGGAAACGGTTACGTCTTTAACGGCGAGCCTCACACCTTCGTGCCTCCCGGCTATCCGCTGCTCGTGGCTGCGGCGGCCCGGTTGGGCGGGCCTTCGTTCCTATCTTACCGTCTCATGATGGTTGTTGCAGGAATTGTGACCGCTATCTTGGGTTATGCTTTGGTTGCGCGTTTGGTGGGTCCCAATGCGGGTTTCTTTGCCGGCGCATTGTTTTTGGTGAACCATACTCTGCTCGAAAACTGTACGGTAACGCTTTCCGACGTGCCGTTCTCTCTTTTTGCCTTGCTCGCCCTAAATGCCCTGGTTTCGGCAACAAAGGCCCCCACGCCGTACTTTTGGATCGCGGCCGCGGGAATCGTGATCGGCCTTTTGCCCCTGTTCAGGGTCAACGGCTTGGGCGTTGCACCGCCCGTGGCCCTGTTCCTCTTTCTGTATTTTCGCAACCGAAGATTAGGAAGCCGTTTATTCCAGGCCGCCCTGTTACTGGCCTTGGCCTGTATACCCGCGATTATGTGGGCTTACGTCAAGTCCACTTTTCCCCAATCCACAGCCGAAGGCAGCTATCTGTACCAGATGACGGAACGGGGACTCTTGAGGAATCTCGGCGTAATGGCCGAGGCCGCATGGGGGTACTTTTCGGAGATGTCGTATGCGCTCAGCGGTCTGTCCCTAAAGACCGGGGTCCTTGAAACGTTGTTCCCGTGTGTGGCGGCCGTCGGTGCGGCAACGGCCCTACGAAACGGTGACAGGCTTCTGGTCCCCGTGATCGCGGTGCAATTCTGCGGGCTGCTTTTGTCCACAGCGGGAAGCCGGTACCTGATATTCATGATTCCGGCCCTATACCTTTTCTTGGGTCTGGGAGTCATAGCGGTCGTACGGTATTGCTCCGCGCGTCTGCCCCGATGTCCGAGCCCCCGTGCCGTACTATCGGTGCTGTTTGTATTCATTGCGGTGTGCAACGTCGGCCATAACGTGAAGACGGTCTATGCCGCCCGCACCGCGGTCCGGGAGAGCGGGGCCGAATCCGAGCGCAGCGTTCCGTTTTTCCGTTCGGCGCAATGGTTGAAGGCCAACGCTGCCGATTCGGTAGTCTTGACCAATAGATCAAGGATTATACACTACCTGTCGGGGTGTCGCGTGGTGCCGCTTTTGCGATCAGGGGTGCCTGAAGCGGAGATGTGGGTCGATTCGCCTGCACTCATTGAGTCACTTGTGGAACGAACCCGTCCGGATTTCCTGTTTGCCGACACCAAGGACCACCGCTTATTCCCGGTGGTCACCGACACATTAAACGCGATGGGGCTCATCCTTGAGGAAATCCCGGAGGCATCGACGCCTCCCCGTTTCTTGACGTACAAAATAGCGCGGGCCATGAG
>JAZDOF010001002.1:0-11762 GCA_043799015.1 Pseudomonadota bacterium
AATCCGACTTGGTGTATTTGTAAGCTCGTTCGCCCACGCCGGGCCGCTCCTTTCTTGAAAACGCACAATTAATAGAAAACCTTCCATGTGGACATGACCGACTGCCGCGCGGTCGGCGTCTCATAGGGAAGCGTATTCGAAAGACGAGACGGCCGGGGGCAAGGGCCCCGGCCATGGTTAAGGCGGCCCTTCGGCCCCGGAACGTCTTACTGTTTGGTTTCGCCCCATCCCTTGGAAGCGATATAATCGACGAGTTTTCTCACGTCACCGGAGGCCTTGCCGTTATAGTAAAGGGCAAAGGGCCTCTTTATGGGATACGATCCATCACCGATCGAGGCTCTGGAAGGCATTATCGCCGGTGATTCGGCGTCCTTCTTGATCTTCAACAGCTTAGCCTTCATCCTGTCCCCCGCGTATTCCACGTCGCGCATCCGGGAATAGCCTATGGCGCCCTTTGTTTCCGACACCTTCGGTATGATGGTTCTAAACGAAGAAACCCGCTCCACTTTTGATCGCACGGCCGGAACCTGGAGGAAGTCGTTCATTACGAACAACCGGGTATCCGAACCCAGGGCTTCCACGCTGATTACGGTTACCGGTTCCGCCGGACCGCCCACCTGGCTCCAATCCGCATAGTCCCCTCTGAGAAGTTTCTGCACCTGGTCCACGGTCAGCTCTTCGACCGTGTTCTGTGGATAGGTCAAGAAGACTACAGCCCCGTACCCCACCAGACGCTCCACGATATCGAGGCCTCTTTGCTTCGCGATGAGTTTGTCTTGATCCGTAAGCCGACGACCCAACATCATTACCTCGCAGCTTCCGTCCAACAACTCGGAAAAGTCCGTTCCTTTGGCCCCTCCGCTCACTACGACGGTAACGCCGGGGTGGTCTTTCACATAGATCTTGGCCGCGTTATCTACGCGGCCGGCCATGTCGTCGCTACCCTTGATACGAACGATGGCCGTTCCTCCGGTTGCTTGGGCACCCACCATGGTGAGAAAGCCCAATAGACACAAAGCCATGGTAACGGTGACGGTCAACGTCTTGTTCACTGTCGATCTCATTCTTATTTAATGAGGCCCGGGTTTGGCGGGCCCCCCCCTCAGTCGATCGAGAATGGCGGATTCTATTGTAAAAGGGGCCTACAAGGCAACGATATCCGAGACCCTAACAGTAACCATTTACTTTTTGTGGGGCAGACCGCCGCGGTCTCCAAGAAAATTCGCAGGCTGGATGGCCTGCTCCGCGTTAGGTTTGAATCTTCCTACGCGTAAGTGAATGGTTGCGCCCTACCAAGATGGTGACGCGTGCGTCGGCAGCGATGCTTTCTTGGAGAAGAGAGCCGGAGTACCGATGTTATGGCTTTCCGACGGAGCCGACACTCGAAGTGCATGCTTCCGGTGCGGAGCCCTCGGCCGGTTTGCGGCCCGGGTTGGTGTACCTGATGAGCAGGGCCGCGGTGATCACTATCAAGGCCACAATGCCTGCAAAGACCAAAAATACCGATTCGAGCGCCCAAACCGTTTGGACCTTCTGGACGATCTTTACACCCAGCGAGCCCACCCCGAAAGTGAGCAGGAACTTGAGACCAAAAGCGGAATGATGAAGCCGCCTGGGTGTGAAAACCGCAACCAACGTATTTTCCAGCGGCTGCATCCCCAAATGAAAGAAAAAAAAGACGGCAGCGGCCGCGGTCAACATTAGATCATGGGTGTACGCCATCAGGAGCGCCGCGGGAATGCATACCGCATGAAAGGCCAAATAAGCGTAACGCCGGTCCACTCTCTCACCCATAAATCCGCCGAAGTACTGGCCCACCATGCCGATGACATAGACAAACGAAGTCGCGGCAGCGGCCACCAGATTTCCGGACAGATCTCGTCCTGAGAGATGAGATACCGCTTGTAAGAGTTCCTTGCCCTTCAATTCGAGGTACGCGGGAAGGACCACGGTGGAACCGCTGAATACCACTCCGGCCAGCATCATGGCTACGAGCAGTATGAGAAATGCACCCAGCATGCCGTTATTCTCGGAAGCCCCTTCATGGGACCCGGCTTCGGCCTCGTCCAAGGGCAGCAGGAACAAGAGAAGCAGTCCGACAAAGTTCAGAAAACCCAGTGAATAGAAGACCGCAGCCGGTCCCGCCAGCCAATTCACGACGCCCGTCATCAGGGGGGCCACAACCAGGCCCAATCCGCCGAAGACCGCGTTGTATCCCATCGCCATGCTTATGCGGCTCACTCCCTTGGAAATCAAACCCATGCCGATGGGATGGTATATCCCCGAGAACAGCCCAAGTCCGGCCAGGGACAGGCTAAGCCCCGACGCATCCTTCACGCTGAACGCGCCGGCCGACGCGCACAGGCCGGCCCCGGCAAACATCACCAGCAAGAGGGGTTTTCCCCCGACCTTATCCCCCATCATGCCCCACGGCAGAGCGGTAACGCCGAAGAGCAAATACATCCAAAAAGAGAGCCCCAGTACCGTCGGCATGTCCACGTTGAGAATTCCGGTCAACGGCAAGACCACCGCGGGGAAAACCATCATGTTGAAGTGACTCATAAAATGAGCGAATGAAGTAACGACTAGAATTCGTTGTTCCGAATGATTCAATTGCTCGTCTCCCGACATATCGGCCCGCCGGAGATCGGGCATGCTCCGTGGACGTTGCGGCTCGGTTTACCGAGTCCGGCCGGACGCCGAACTCAAGTCCGATTACCGAATTGGTTCTGTAGATATATCACCAGTCGCCGGGTTCGCAAGACCCCGGCAGGCTCCTACGGAGGACGCGACCCGCGACGGACATCCGCGTCCAGCTTGAAAAGCTTGTTGTAACTTGATATGACTACTCGTTGCAATGCCGAATAACCCACACAATTGGATGGAGGAATTTGGATGAGACCGTACTTTGAGAAGATGACGCCGGTAGGTAAGCCTCTCAAAGCGTCCAAGATAGCCGATACCGATGAAAACGTGTCGTTGATCAAGGAAGTTGAGCGCCTTCTCGACGAAGAAATCCGGAAAGTGAAGAATGCCGGCCTGCCTGAGAAGAAGATAAACGAACGGGGCCAACTCACCGTTTGGCAGAGGCTCGAGAAACTCATAGATCCGGGAACTTGGCGCCCGCTCCACACCATATACAATCCTGCCGATAATGAAGAAGGCACCACCGGGGTGGTCGATGGTCTGGCAAAGATCAGCGGCAAATGGTGTGTCGTCATCGGGTTCGACAACAAAGTGATGGCCGGTGCCTGGGTACCGGGTCAAGCCGACAACGTGCTTCGAGTCACCGACCTTGCCAAACGCCTTCGAGTGCCTTTGGTCTGGTTGGTGAACTGCTCGGGCGTGAAACTCACCCAGCAACAAGAGGTGTACCCCGACCGACGCGGCGGCGGAACCACGTTTTTCAGACATGCCGAGTTGTCGAAACTGGGCCTGCCCGTGGTTGCAGGCATCTACGGCACTAATCCCGCAGGCGGCGGATACCACGGCATCAGCCCGGCCATTCTCCTAGCCCATAAAGACTGTAACATCGCGGTCGGCGGCGGAGGCATCGTCAGCGGCATGAGCCCCAAGGGCTATTTCGACTTGGAAGGCGTCGAGGCATTGATAGACGCAACCCGGCATTTCAAGGAAGTGCCCCCGGGTAGTGTCGGGATACACTACGACCAAACCGGTTTCTTCAGGCAAGTTCTTCAGACCGAAGAAGAAGTCCTGGAGTCGATCAAGGAGTACGTACGGATGTGTCCGTCGTACGACGCGAATTTTTTCCGAGTGGCGCCGCCGGCCGAGCCTCGCTTCGACGCGGAAGATATTAATAGGATAGTCCCCTTCAATCAGAAGATGGTCTATGTGTTCGAAGAAGTTCTTGCGCGCATTGCCGACAACAGCGAGCACATGGAGTTCAAGCCCAAGTACGGCCCCGAAGTCTACACGGGTCTCGTTAAGATAGACGGCCTCCTGGTCGGCATTATAGGTAACAAACACGGGTTCCTGGGCATGAATTACCCGGAATACGCCGACTATCAGGGTATTGGGGGCAAGCTTTACCGTCAGGGTCTGATCAAGATGAACGAATTCGTGACCCTGTGCGGCCGGGACCGTATCCCCATCGCCTGGTTCCAGGACACCTCGGGCATAGACGTTGGCGACATTGCCGAGAAAGCCGAACTCTTGGGACTTGGGCAGTCCCTCATTTACTCCATAGAACAAACAAATGTTCCCATGATGCTGTTTGTGCTCCGTAAGGGCACTGCGGCCGCTCATTACATAATGGGCGGACCCACCGCGAACAATCATTGCGCCTTCACGCTCGGCACTCCCACCAGCGAAATTTACGTGATGCACGGCGAAACCGCGTCCGCGGCATCTTTCGCGAGGCGTCTGGTGAAGGAAAAGGACGGAGGTCGCGATCTTAATCCCATCATCGATAAGATGAATGATTTGGTGAAGCAGTACTACGATCACTCCAGACCCATTTATTGTGCAAAGAGAGGTTTTGTCGACGAAGTTGTCCGTTTCACGGAGATGCGTCAATACATGGCCGCGTTTGCAGGATGCGCCTACCAGAACCCCGATTCCATCTGTCCGCATCATCAGATGATGCTCCCTCGAATCATAAAGGGGTAAAGAACAGAGCGGCCGGGCGGACACCCGTCCGGACGATATGGTGAAGGGTCGCATCGAAGGGACGCGACCCTTCACCGAAATTCAATGATCGTTGGGTCTTCAACAGCCGTAAACCACCGATGGAGGGATATTCATGCATCACAATACCGAGAAAAACCTTTTGGCGGCCTTCGCGGGCGAGTCCCAGGCTAACCGGAAATATCTCGCTTTCGCCAAGAAGGCCGAAGAAGAAGGGCTGGAAGGCGTAGCCAAGCTGTTCAAGGCCGCGGCCGCGGCTGAAACGGTCCATGCCCACAATCACTTGGGCGTGGTAGGAGGCGTCAAGTCCACATTGGAAAACCTTAAGGCCGCCTTCGATGGGGAACATCACGAGTTCACCTCCATGTATCCCGAATTCATAGCAACGGCCAAGGAAGAGAAGCAAAACGAGGCTTTCAAGTCTTTCCACTGGGCCAATGAAGTGGAGAAAGTCCACGGAGGTCTGTACCGTGCCGCGATCGAGGCCGTCGAAGCCGGCGCCGGCCTTCCTGCCAAGGATTATTTCGTATGCGACAAATGCGGCATGACGGTGGCCGATGCCGCGCCCGACAAGTGTCCTGTTTGCAGTGCCGCAAAGGAGGCTTTCTTCAAGGTTGATTGATCGCCTTAGCTCTTTAATGAACCGTGGACCGATATGAACTCCCGCTCATTCCCTCGAAGCGGTTCGGGAAGTGCGGACTTTAAGGAGATACTGCATCGATGGAGACGGTTAACGTAAAGAATACAGGTTTACGGGGAGTTACCGTTGCGGACACGAAGATAAGCTTCATAGACGGTGACAAGGGAGTCCTTATCTACCGGGGGTATCGCATAGAGGAACTTGCCGAGCGCTCATCCTTCATGGAAATCGCTTACCTGCTCCTCCACGGTCACCTACCGCAGCCGGACCGACTCAATGAGTTCGATGCCCGGGTCAGGGCGGCTAGGAAGCTTCCCGACTACGTCTATAGTTGCCTGAAGGCTTGTCCCAAGAACGCGGACCCCATGGATGTGCTTCAAGCTTCGGTTCCCATCCTGGCCGCGGCTGATCCCGACCTTCAGGGCGAAACGAGGGATCGGAACGTGGCCATGGCCGTCAGGCTCATTGCCGGGCTGCCCGTGGTTACGGCCGCGTGGGACCGCATACGCAAAGGCTTGGAGCCTTTGTCTTCCGATCCCGATCTTCCACATGCAGCGAACTTTCTGTGGCTGCTCACGGGGGAAAGGCCGGATGCGGATACGTCGCGAGATCTCGATATCTGCCTTATCCTTCATGCCGATCATACTTTCAACGCGTCAACCTTCGCCTGCCGTGAGGTAGCGTCCACAAGGGCACACATGTACGCGGCGGTGGCCGCCGGCATAGGAGCGTTGTCCGGAAGCCTGCATGGAGGTGCGAACACCCGTGTAATGAAGATGATGCTGGCCCTGGAACACGAAGCCGATATCGCAGCCTGGGTTAGAGGTCGCATTGAACAGGGCGAACGGATTATGGGGATGGGCCACGCCGTCTACAAGACCATAGATCCGAGGGCGGTGTACCTCAAAGTCATGGCCACACGCCTTGCAGAGAGGCGAGGTATGGAGAAATGGGACCGGATGGCCAAGACGCTGGAAGAGGTGGCGGTTGCCGAGTTCGATGCACGCGGCAAGTCTCAGTTGAGGCCTAACGTGGACTTTTTCAGCGCCCCGGTATATTACATGATGGGTATACCTTTGGATCTGTTTACCCCCATCTTCGCAATGTCCAGGATTGCAGGATGGTGCAGCCACGTAATCGAAGAAAAATTTGCTGAAGCCCAGGATAAGCCGATGCTCTACCGTCCACAGGCCCAATATGTGGGGAATTATTGCGGACTGATGGGCTGCGAGTACGAGCCCGCAGCGGAACGGTGAGACAGGAGATTACCCCGCATGGGCCTCAAAATCGGGGAATAGGCCGTAGCCCCGGCAGACCGCTCGGCCGCTTCCCCGAACTCGACCACCGAAGCGGAATGTGAAAAGCCCGGGGCTTCAGAGACCGCTTCCAGCTTCCCGTCCGCGCTACGCCCCCTGGGGATCAATGAAAGATCGTATGGTCCGGGCAAACGCCCTTGTATCAATCGGCTTCGACACATAACCCGAGCAGCCCGCGGCCAAAGCCTTAACGTCATCCCCCTTCATAACGTGCGCGGTGAGTGCGACAATGGGAATGTGGACGGTGCGGGGGTCGCTTTTGAGGATGGCGGCTGCAGCAAGTCCATCCATGCCCGGCAGCGAAATATCCATGAGAATCAGCGCAGGACCCGCACTCTTGGCCAAGGCTATCCCTTCTTCGGCGGAGGTGGCCTGGATCACCTCATAGCCGGCAGCGGTGAGCAACGTGATGGTCAGGACCATGTTGGACTCGTTGTCTTCTACTATCAGTATTGTCTCACCGGCCATGTTCGGCACCTTCTTGGGGCTTGTTCGGGCTCTAATTTAGCGAAGATAAGGGGATCATGTCAATCGCGCCGGTTGTCGAAATCATCTTTCCATCGGCAAGACCGATCACCAGTGGTGGAATACCCTATTTCCGGCGACCTTCCCATTGCTTTCACCACCCTCTCTGCAGGCATATCGGCCGATGACGAAGGTCGGTTCCTCGATCCCTGCTCCACACTTGGAAAAGGTGTAGGTCGAGGAACGCGGAAAAGAACAACATCTCCGTAAACGGCCCTATTTGGTCGCGGTCGGGAGTTCGGTCTCTTTGAGCTGCACCTCACCCCGGTCCTTCTCTCGGTCTGGAACGGCAAACAAAGAACCGGCATTTTTCAGCATCCGAGGGAGTTCGACCGGAGTATTCGGAGAATCCCGGGTGGGTCGGCTCCGGAAAAAAATGTTCCGCGTTAATGCGGCGAGCGACGGAACGTGTTATGCTGCTCGGGATGGGAGGGGATTGCGGGTTTTCGCCGGTAATCCAGTGTAGGGGGGGCGCCGTGTTGTATGAGGCGACTCAATAGATCAATGAACGCGTATGGGCGGGGAGCCGTATCAAACGCGGGGTTAGTCCGAGTGCCGGACTCGGCGATTGGAGGGAGATTGATGAAAACAAAGCTGTCGTTTAAGTACACGATCCTGGGGGTAATACCGGCATTTGTCGTGCTGATCGCACACGCGTGCGCGGTACCCCATGCTTTAGCGGCCGATCAAAAGGGGAATCAAGCAGGGACCGGAGGCTACGTTTCGCCGACAGGGTCCCAGGTCACGGGGGCGTCTTCGGCCATGGGTGACGGGGGACGGTCCGTAGCGCCTTCAACCGGTACGGAAGGCCCAGCGCCTTCGTCGGGAACCACGGCTTCATCCGGGTCGAGTTATTCAGGCACTCCTTCGGTGGCGGGGCAAGGCTCCGGAGGGGCTTCCGTTACTTCCCCGGTCGTATCGGCGGTAGAACAGAAGACTGAGTCGGGTGTCTTTCCCGGACAACCGGCCACCGCCGGCTCTGCAACGGGCGTCTTGTCTCAGGAGACGCAACCGACCGCTGCCTCACCCGGCATCAATATGGCCCCGGCTGTTGTGGAGCCTCCCGCAGTGGGACCTACCCCCGGAAAGGAGACTGCGGCCAAACCGGATCCGGAGACCGTTTCTCAACCGAAGGAAGGTGGCGGAATGAGACGGTTGGTTACCGACGCGCTCAGATTGTTGCTGGGTGGAGGGCCCGAAGATCTCCTGGGGCTCGACAAGGAGAAGGAAGAAGAGAGGAAGCGCCGATCGGCAAAGATGATGGAACAGAGGCAACAGAGGGAAAAGCAGGAAAACACGCGCCGAAAGAACCTCGACTGATCGGAGTTTAAAGCCGTATTCGCCGTGCATTCCGCAGGACGATGCGTCGGGCAACAGCGTCCCGCTCGCGTTGTTCCCCAATGCCGTTGTGAACATCCCATGCGGGTGCCCGGTTGGTTCTCGCGACCGCTCAAGGTCCGTCGGCCGGTGCCATCAAGGCGAACACACCCATGAATCCGAACGAAAAAGCCGGAGGCTCCCCAGGGGAATCAACCCTGGGGAGCCCGGTGGATAGTTGCGTCCAAATGTGTGCGTGTGAACGAGGTATTGGGCCCCTTCCTTTTTCAACAGCGAATCAACGAGATACGATACGAGAGGGTGGGATTGCGGCAGGTAACCATTCACTTACGAGCGGGAAATTACAATCTCAACGTGGCGCAGGCTTTCCAGCCTGCGAATTTTCTTAGTGCGATCTCGGCAGGCCGGTAAGCCCCACAACAGTGAACGGTAAGCGGCCGGCAAATTTTCCTTGACCGCGAGATGGTCGAGATTTATGATAAGACTAGTATAGAAAAGCCCGCTTTTGGAGAGGGGAGACAACGATACGCAAAAACAGGCACATGGGGTTCACCAGCCTATGGAAACTAGGTTGGGGAGGGGCGATTGCCGACCGGTATGTCCGTTCGTGCATGACCGGAGTCGGGGATCCTCGACATCGCAGTATCATTGAAACGGGCCGGCCGGGGTGAAGCGGACCTGCCGCCGTTTCGTGCATGCGCAGATCGCGGGGGCATTATGCAGGATCGAGCACTTGTTTTCCAGCATATTCCCAAAACGGGAGGAACGACCCTCGCGTGCGTCGTGTACGGGCAGTACGCCCACGATAGGATATTCTTCTTCGGCCACTGGCCGCGGACATCTGAAGGCCTGCAATTGTTCGTTCGTCTTCCCGCGACGATCAGAAACAGCTTCCAAGCGTTCCTCGGGCACCAACCTTTCGGCATACACGAGTACTTGGACAAACCGGTTACGTACATTACTCTCCTAAGAGACCCGGTTGAACGAGTCATATCCCATTACTACCATCGTTATCGCAAGAAGAACCCGGCCGTCGAACGGAGCCCGGCACCACAACCTCTTATACCGGTCGATAATTACATGGTATCCGATCCATATTGGCACAACTGGCAATGCCGGTTTCTCCACGGCCCCGCGGATCGGTTCGCGACCAACGGTGACGGGCAAAGGGTACTGGAAGAAGTCAAGGCCAACATAGAGCGACATTCCGTCTTGGTCGGCCTCACCGAGAGATTCGACGAAAGCCTCGTGCTGTTCAAATTAGCCCTCGGATGGGATTATCCCGCCTACACCAAGATGAACGTCGGCAACGGTCGCCCCAAAACGGAAGAGCAGCCGGAAGAAGCCCTGAACGCCGTCAGGGCCTGCAACAGGCTCGACGTTGAACTCTACGATTTCGTTCATGAAAGGTTTCAGAGACAAATTCGGTCCTATGGCCGCTTGTTTGTGGAAGAGCTGAACCGATTTCGTGCCGTGCAACGCGAACGCCTTCAAGAGGACCGGACGTTGTGCTGTGGCTCCGACCGCGTCCGTAGCCGGCTTCAATCACACGCTCCCCATAACCCGTAACGGTATCCGATAGACCTGCGTGCGAGCGACCGGGCCCGTCGGACCAGGGGCGCCGCGGCCAAGACGAGGTGGACATGGGAGACCGGGAAAAGACGCTGGACGAGCTCATCCTTGAGCTGGAAAGTTGCAGACGCACAGTTGCGGATCTGGCTTCGAGGAACGGGCGACGAGAACAGGTCGAAGAAGCCCTCAAGAGAAGTCAAGACGTTTTGGCCGTGGTCTTGGAAGCCTCGCCTCTCTCCATCACCTACTTCGAGCAACAGGGACTCAAATGGACCAACCAAGCGGCCAAAACCATGTTCGGCTACTCGGATGACGAAGAGGTCATGGGAATGCGTCCTGACCGGTTCTACGCATCCGAGGAGGAATTCGGGCGTGTGAGATCGACATTCCTCCACAGAATTCAAGAGGGTATGCCCTGCGAAACCGAGGCCCTGTTCAGAAGAAAGGACGGCTCTTGTTTTCACGGTTTGGTTAAGATAAGCGCAGTAGACCCTTCGGATTTGGGGAAAGGGACCATCGCCACGGTTTTCGACATATCCGCACGAAAGCGGATGGAAGACCGGTTGAGAGAAAGCGAGGAACGATACAGAACCTTGGTTGAAGCGGGTTTTGACGGGATACTTGTTCACCAACACGGAAAGATAGTATTTGCCAACTCGCGGCTCTGCAAAATGATCGGTCGCGATGAAAACGAACTGCTGGGAATGGACCACTGGGTGATCTATTATTCGGACTATCAAGATATTATTCGTGAAAAATCCCTAGAACATCTGGGCGATGAAAAGGTGCCTACGAGATTGGAGGTGAAGCTTCAGCGACGCGACGGTTCTCTGCTTGACGGCGAGATTAGTACCGGGACCGTCGGATGGGGAGCGGGAAAGGCCGTGCAAGTATGGGTAAGGGATATTTCGGAACGGAAGAGAACGGAACGAGCCTTACAGGAATGGCAGGAAGACAGCCGGGTAATAATGGAAAGCGTCGAGGACGGATACTACGAGGTCGACGCGAAAGGCAACTTCCTTGCCGTCAATCCGGCCCTCGCCAGGATCCTCGGATGCTCCGACCCGGACGGATGGAAAGGCATGAACTTTGTCTGCATTACCGCCGCCCGGGAACAGTCGATGAAGATCTTTTCCGTATTCCACGGGGTGTGGAAGACCGGTGAACCCGTCCGGCTCGTCCCCATGCAATTCCTGACGCGAGACCGCAGATTAGGGGATTACGAGATCTCCGTTTCCCTCAGTCGAGATTCGGCCGGGCACCGCCGAGGATTCAGGGGCATAGTACGCGACGTAACCGAACGCAGGCGGGCCTCGGAGGCCCTCAGACGGAGTGAGGAGACTGCAAGGGCCTTGCTCAACGCCGTTACCGATGTGGCCCTGCTGATGGACACCGGCGGCACGATCCTGGCGCACAACGATGTGGCCGCGGGCAGATTAGGGCCGGCCCGGGGAGACCTTGTCGGCCGGAACCTGTTCGAGATGTTTCTCTCGAACCCGGCCGAAGAGCGACGGCAATGGTGCGACGAAGTGATTCGATCCGGCCGGCCGGTCAGGTTCGTTGACCAAGAGGCGGGCATGTACCTGGACAACAGCGTACATCCTCTCTTCGCGGAAGACGGCGGCGTGGAGAGGCTGGCCTTCTTTTCCCGGGATATTACGGACCAGGTGCGCAATGAGGAAGCCTTAAGGCGGGCCAAGGAGGCGGCGGAGACGGCCGACCGT
>JAZDOF010001053.1:0-2147 GCA_043799015.1 Pseudomonadota bacterium
TTGTTCTGTTGTTTGAGTAATCCCGCGATCATGAGCCGAGGATAGACCTGCTCGGGATTGACCTCGATGGCCTTGGTGTACATCTCCTCTGCCTTCTCCAAGTCTCCCGATGCCCGATAGACATCTCCCATATTGTTATAGGGCACATCGAAGGAGGGGGCCAATGCGGAGGCCCTCTGAAAGAGCGAGAGCGCTTTCCCGTACTGACCTCTGTTGAAGCAGAACCGGCCGTAATTTATGTACGCTCCCGTGGCCTTGTCGTTCGCCTTGAGCGTCGCTTCCCAAAAGGCTACGGGGTCGCCCCAGAGTAAGACCTGTCGGTGGGCACGCACCGTCAACGCCGAGATCCAGACGGCCAGTATCATGAACAAGAGCGTCCCGTACACACGGCGGGGACCGAGTTTCTCGATGACGTGCTCCAAGCCTCGGGCCACCATAAGCGTGATGCCCACCATCGGAAAATACATAAAGTGATCGGCTACAAATGAATGAGTCATGTAGCCGAACGGAATGAGCCCGGAAACGGGGAGGATGTTGATCACCGCAAATGATCCCCCGAAGAGCACGAGTCGATCGATCCGTTTCCGGTATCTGAGAATAAGTGCCGCTGCTGCCGCCAGGCCGGCGAAGAGGCCCGCAAACGCCCACACATGCCCGGTGACGTTCCATTTGGGGTAAATGATCACCAGCTCATAGGGAAAGAGGAATTGCTTCGCGTAGAACCAGATCGCACCGGCCGATATGAGGGGGCGATACTCCCACGAAGGCATCTGGCCGGGATACGAGACCTCGGTCTTCAGCACGAAGAGCCCAAACGCACACGCAATCAGAAAGACGGTTCCCACAACCGCTGCCAGAGGACCCGGCCGGGCAGACCCCCGGTTGACGAGCACGAGCCACGCAATCATGACGGCCGGCAGCGTCACTGCTTGCGGTTTGGTGAGAAGTGCGGCCAGCAACAATAGAGGAATGAGGACGAGATGTACGCTCCTCGGACGGGCGAGATATCTGAGAAAGACGAGGAACGACGAGAGATAGAAGAGCAGACAGAGCACATTCTTCCTCTCCGTCACCCACGCAACCGTGCCTACCTGGACGGGGTGTGCGACAAAGATGAGAGTACCGAGAAATGCCGCCCTCCGGTTGATTCCCACCGTTACAAGGACGAGGAAGACAAGATACGAGTTGATCAGGTGGTAGACCACATTCATCGACTTGGCAATCCATGCCGCGGGCTGAGGGTCCGAAAGCGCAAGGAGCTGATCGGCCATCAAGCTCAAAAAGAACAAGGGATGATAATAGGCTACACCAGTGAACCGGCGATCAACATCCGCTGCGATCTTCCCCGCACGCTCCCATGACGGCTTCCAGACCGCACTGAGGTTTCTCACGTCGTCCCAATCGACGAATTGCTGATGAATGACAGGTGAGTAGATAAGCGCGGCAAGGAGGGCCGTGATGAGAAAAATGACGATGGAGAGGCAACGAGGCGATAAGGACGAAAACCACTCAAAATGGGCCGGAAGCGGCTGCCTGTCGGTGGAGCTCCCTCTGGCGGTAGCTCGGGCACGTCCGGTCATCTTCCTACCCGCCATCATTCATCAGGGCCATCCGACGGGGTGAACGTCCCTTCAGAACGGGAAAGACCGGACCTACCAGGAGGCCCGGTCTGTGGGTTCATGAATTAATCTGTTGAAGCGATATTGTTGCAGTTCTTTACGGCGGGCGCTAGAAAGGCACCGGTAGCTGGGACGATCATAGATTCGGTGTAGCAGTTCGTTCCCCCCGCTCCCGTGGGATACGCATTCCACTGAGCTGTGCCGTTGGGGCCGCACTGTCCAACATCAGCGGGCAGATCGCCACCGCCATAAATAGCGGCCTGATAGAGGTACCGAGTGTCTTGTCCTTTCGGATGGCTTCCTTTGATGGCGCATCCCTGTGCAGTCCACCGGCCGCCTGCTCCCTGGTTAAGGCGCACAAGCACATCGCACTTTCTCGTGCCGCCCCGCCAGCCGTAATACGGACCCACCAGGTACTGCAAGCCGTCGTTACCGCCGGGATCGAGAAAGTTGACCATGGCATCTTCGTCAAACCGCAGGTTAAGGTCCACCAGCTCGTTGCCCATACGTTCAAGGGAAGCAGACAGT
>JAZDOF010001068.1:0-2961 GCA_043799015.1 Pseudomonadota bacterium
GGCAAGAAGGATGACAAGGATGACGGCGAAACGGTCCTGACGGATACACAGCTTGAGGCGTTGATGGTTGAGTATAAGGACGACCCGAAGACCATGCTCAACATCATCAAGTACCAGGCTGAACGGGCCGCTAAAGGGGCGGCAAAAAAGACGGTCAGCGATGCCGATGTCGTCAAGAAAAAGAAGGAAACAGATGCTTATGTTTACGAGAAGTATCCAGACCTTACGCAAGATGATTCGGAGCTTCGTGTTTCGGTCAACAAGACAAAAGACGCCCTCGACCTCAACGACCATCCCTACGGGGAATTATTGGGCACGTCGGTCACGGCCCTTATGTCTCTGCCGACCTTGCTCAAAAACGCCTACGATAAAGGCCGAAAGGATGTTGAAGACGGCGTGAAGGAAAAGACACGGAAAGACCTCATTAAAGACGGCGACTTGACCCCTAAAGGAAAGGGGAAGGGCGACGGTGGGAGCAAGCAATTAACAGCGGATCAATCCGACGTTGCAAAGCGACTCGGTTTGAATACACCTCGGCAACAGGCGTTGCTGAAGAAATTTACGGGATCGAAAGGTTCCAGGACTGTATCGGTGGAGGACTAAACAATGACACAAAAACTTAAACCGCGACGGGGATGGAAGCCCCCTGAATTGGATGCAGAAGGAAATATCGTAAAGAACCAGGAACCGCAGGAAACTGACGTTCTTGAGAATACCGCCCCATTGACGCCTGAAGAGCAGGCGATTGCGGCGAGAGTAGCAGGTGACAGTTCGAGGGAATGGGATGTCATAACGGAACGTGATCTTTTGGATTACAGTTTCGGGAAAGACGTATTTGCCCTGCCGGCGCCTGCGAAGAAGCAACAGGACGAAAAGAAATTCGTCTTCCGGTGGATTGAACGGACACCGCGGCGGCCCGATGAAATCAGGAGCAAGGATGCTCCGTTCAAATGGTGGGTCTGCAATTCCACCAATACCCCGTTTTTGAGGGACAACTTTGACCCTATATTGGGCTGTGTGTGCCGGGAAGATCAGATGCTTATGTTTCAGCCTTACTGGATGAAAGTTAAGCGTGACGAGATTCTCAGGCGGCAGAACGAAGGGGTTAAGGATGTCCGGTCAAAGGACGGAGAGACGAAAGGCGACGGAATGAGTTTTGTCGCTGGGAGGGAAATCACCTCCGGCGACAGAGTGGTTTTTGACGAATCAGGCGGCGATATGAGCGATATTGTCGCTGAAGGTGACGAAGGGTCACCGTAAACAAGGAGGAAACAAACGTGAGTAATTCCGACGCGCCCTTTGGTTTCCAACCATTCGGGCCTATTTTAAGAGCGCAGTGGTATCCCGTGGGAACGGCCTACGGGTATTCCATATTCCATAATGATCCGATTCAGCGAGCAGCGGCGCCAACTGGTTTGGTGTGTAAGGTGTTCGGATCGGACACGAGAGAATCTGTGATTCTACAGGCTACTACAGGCGCGGCAGCGGTCACGCTTGGCGCAGCTATGGGGTTCATGGATTCTGATGGCGACCCTATTCTGTATCTTCCCGCGAGCACCACGGGGGATAGTGTCGTTGCGGGGTATGTTCTGGTGGCCGACCATCCGGCGCAGCTTTTCATCGCGCAGGAGGACGGAGACACCACGCCTATCGCAGCGGCAAACATCGGTTTGAATATCGAGGTTATCTTGACTCACGCCGGTGTAGCTTCAACGGGCCGCTCCAGACAAGAAATCGACTCAAGTTCAGTTGCCAATACGAACACGTTCCCTTACCGGCTCGTTCGTTCGTATCCTGGCGACACGGTGGCATCGGCTTATTGCCGGTGGGTCGTAACCCCTAACCCGAACGCGCATTTCTATAGTTCGGCTACGGCACTCTAAGAAAGGAGGATGTGAAACATGGCTGAATGGACCCGCAGTAGATTTGTAAACGAATACATCCCCGGCTTAGAAACCGTAATGGTGGATTCGTATCTGAGTAAAAGGGCGGAGTCAATGTGGCCCAAGTTGGTCACGACAAAGACTTCGAAAAAGAAGAAAGAGGAGGACACGCTACGTTCCCGGTTGGGGCTTCCGCTTGAGAAGGGCGAAGGCGCAGGCATCACCTACGACGTGCAGATTGCAGGGGCAAAGCAAGCGTGGATTCACACCGTGTATGCGTTGGGCGTAAGGATCACCGAAGAGGCAGTTGAGGACAACCTGTATGAACTCGGCGGAGGTGGCAATGCCGACGACGTGCAGGAACTCTATGCCGACCTTGGGGATTCCATGGCCCGGAACGTGGAAGTGGTTGTGTCGAGGCTCCTGACGAGCGCGACAGCGACGACCTACCACACGACACGGAATAGCGCGGCTCTTCTGTCAACAACTCATTCCCGGCTTGACGGCTCGACGTTCTCCAACTACCTGACCGCAACCGACCTCACCCCGGCTTCTTTCTGGGCAGCGGTAATTGCGGCAGAGAACCAGCTTGATCACCGACAGGCGCGAGTGGAAAAGAGGGTTAAAAACCTCTGGATTCCTCCGCAGCTTGAAAAGAAGGCGCGGGAAATCCTGTATTCAACCGATGCGCCGGATACCGCAAACCGGGCCATCAATGCCTACAAGCAGAGCGGGAGAAACATCTCTCTCAATAAGTGGGCATACCTGACCGACGCCGATGGGTGGTTCCTGCAATGCGACGGGATCGCCTTCAAGTTCTATTGGAGACGGAAAACCCGCTTCGCAAGGGAAGGTGACTTCCAGACGGGGGATATTCAGGTCAAAGGAGATCAGCGCTTCAGTGTTGAAATTGACGACGAACGCGAGATATTGGGCAATGTTCCCGCATAGTTACAAGCTTAGTGATTCGCTAAGTGATATTTCGCACAGTAAATCGTTTACCGGGGTTTTGACCGGGCAACATCTTTTGGTGTTACTCCGAGTTTGCGCTGGTAAACAGAAACGAGAGAACGAGTGC
>JAZDOF010001078.1:0-2532 GCA_043799015.1 Pseudomonadota bacterium
ATACTTGCGTAAGATGCGGGCGGTTTACCGGGAGACCAACCGAACGGCCGAGTGGCGCACCCTGGTGAGGAGCATCCGAGTCGCACACAAGCCCAAACGATCTTTAATGAAAACGCTGGACGCCTTGGAACAGGAAGAGACCGTTGATACTTGAGCGTAGGCGTTCCTTTCCGTTGGCGGTCCGATCAAAGACAGCCGCTCCGTGCTTGAAGAACTCCTTCCGCCACGGATGGAAGATGGTGGGCTGAAGCTCCAATTCATCGCTGAGATCCTACATGTGGACCTTAGCGTCCGTACCTTCTCCTCAGCCGAGTAGTGCTTTCGTTTCGTCAGGATTATTCCTCCTCGGGCTGGTGACTATCATAGCGGAGGCTTCGTCCAATTCCAACTGAGGCGGAACAGGTGCCGTGTTCGTCTTCCCGGCAGCTCATTGGAAAAGCGAGGTCCTATCGGGTTCCTGCTTAGGCAACCGAACAGGTGAGGACAAGAGCATGAACATAACGACATATACGGATGAACGACTGGAAACACTGCTTGCCGATCTTGAATCGCAACTTTCCGAGCGCAAGGAGGCTTGGAAAGGCGACGCTCCCGAGACCGGACGACAGGCGGTTTGTGCTTTTGCCAATGATTTGCCGGACCATCGACAGGCAGGGGTGCTGTTCATCGGCGCAAAGAACGATGGCACCCCTTCCGACCTTAGTATCACCGACGAACTACTTCGCACCCTTTCCGACATCAGGACCGATGGAAACGTCCTGCCACCGCCTTCCATCCTGGTCGAGAAGCGCATATTGAAGAGGACGGAGATGGCGGTAGTTACCGTGCAACCTTCGGATACCCCGCCGGTGCGTTACAAGGGGAGGATCTGGATTCGTAGCGGCCCCAGGCGGGCTATCGCCACTCCGCAGGAGGAGCGTATTCTCAATGAAAGACGTCGCTTTCGTGACATCCCGTTCGACGTCCAACCCCTTCCGACCTGTAATTTATCGTCCCTCAGCCGCGTTCCGTTCGAGCTGGAGTATTTGCCGAATGCCTTCGCCCCGGATGTTGTTGCAGCCAATGAAAGGACATATGAACAGCGGCTTGCCGCATGCCGGATGAATGCCTCCGCGGAGGAACCGACCCCGACCATCCTTGGGGTGCTGGTCCTTGGCGTTTCGCCGAGAGATTGGATCCCCGGAGCGTACATTCAGTTTCTGCGCATCGATGGTAGGATCTTGAGCGACCCGATTCTGGACGAGGCCGTTATCGACGGTGACCTGGTCCAAGTGTTGCGTCGCATCGATGAGAAGATTGAGTCGCACAACCGGGTCCGGGTCGACATTCACTCGGCCGATCGGGAAGTTCGAGTTACGCCTTACCCTCGCGTCGCGCTTCAGCAGTTGGTTCGTAACGCGGTCATGCATCGAACCTACGAGAACACCAACGCGCCTGTCCGCGTTACCTGGTTCGATGACCGGATCGAGATCAGCAACCCGGGTGGACCCTTCGGGATCGTCACCCGAGAGAATTTCGGCCGACCCGGCATCACCGATTACCGCAATCCCAACTTGGCCGAGGCCATGAGGGTTCTGGGTTTTGTGCAGCGGTTCGGCATCGGCATCCAGACGGCCAGGGCAGCGCTGCAGAAGAACGGCAATCCGGATATTGAATTCTGCGTCGAACCGATGACCGTGTTGGCCACGGTCAGGAGGCGACCGTGACTCCTCCTGTATTGACGTTCTTCAACAACCGGGGCGGCGTGGGAAAAACCTCTCTCGTGTATCATCTGGCCTGGATGTTTTCCCAACTGGGGAAAACGGTCTTGGCCGTGGATCTTGACGCCCAGGCGAATTTGACGGCTGCCTTTTTTGATGAAGACAAGCTCGAACGCTTGTGGATGGACAAGAATGACGCTTCAACAATCTACCGAGCAATAGAGCCGCTCACCCAGGTGGGCGACATCAAGGATCCCGATGTTGAAAGGGTGGCGCAGGGCCTGTATGTGGTCCCCGGCGACGTGGCTCTCGCCGGCTTTGAGGACACCCTGGCCGAAGCATGGCCTGCCGGCATGGCCGATACCAACCTTTACCGGCCTTTTCGTATTCTCACCGCCTTTTGGCAGGTCGCCCGGATGGCGGCGGAAAAGGTCGGCGCAGAGCTGATCCTGGTCGATGTCGGTCCCAACCTCGGGGCAATCAACCGCGCGGCACTGATCGCATCCGACTATGTAGCCATCCCGCTCGGCGCCGACATATTTAGTCTGCAAGGCATCAAGAACCTGGGACCGACACTCCGATCATGGCGAAATTTATGGAAAAAAAGGCTGGACAACTGGGAGCGACCTGAGTTCCTCTTGCCCAAAGGCGGAATGATCCCCCTCGGCTATATTTTACAGCAGCACGGCGTCCGCCTAAGCCGGCCGGTAAAGGCTTATGACAGATGGGTGAACCGTATCCCCGGTGTCTATCACAAATACGTTCTTAACGGTACCGTCGACGTCGCAACCCCTTCAGATGACAAGGAGTGCCTTGCCACGTTGAAACACTA
>JAZDOF010000020.1:0-5557 GCA_043799015.1 Pseudomonadota bacterium
CGACGCGGTGATCAACTATTTTGGTACCGGGAACCGCGAATTGCTGGTGGAAATGAACAAACATCTGGTGAAAGCCCGGGAAATCCTACGGGCCACGCGGCCCGTTTCCGGATGAAGGCCCGACCCGATCTCCGCGGCGGAAGCTGCGGCTCCCACGATTCCCTGGAGATGCACCTATCTCACGTTCCGGGGTTAGGACCGGCAGCTTGCCGGTCCTAACAGTAAAAGGTCATATTCCTCAACTCACGTCCGGTCCAGAAATCAATAGTCGGGAAAGGGCAGGCCGAGAGCACGGCCCACCGAGAAAAGGCCGCGAATAGCTGATCCGCTGTTTTGATACGGCTGATCGGTGCCCGGCAGGCAGCGTGAAGACGGCCCCCGGTCCGAGGCTTGGCCGTTGCCGTTCAACCCCGCCTTTTCCATGTAGGAATTGTACGCCAACCACTCCTGCAATTCCTTCAGACTGCCCGTCTTGATATATCCCAGTTTTCGGATTTCCACCTTCGCGTGGCAGTCGGGGTCACTGAGTTTGAACTCGAGGAGATCCTCGGGCAACACCAGGAACAGCTCTCTGACGGGAACAGGGCCGGATTCGATAATCCCTTGATCCTTCAGCTCCCAACGGCCGCGGAAACTGTAGTGGCGGTAGGTCAGGAATCGTTTCCTGAACGAAGCTTGATCCATCCTGGTGTGCATGACCGCCCAGATGCCCGGACACGTTGCCCGAAAACACACGCCTTGCGGATGCCCCAGGACGACGGGGTGATCCGTGCATGTCAATTCCAAACCGCATTCCGGACCGGATGACCCTTGCGGTGCCCGAGCGGGCGCGATTTGTCCCGATATACCGCAGGTTGGGAAAGGAGGGCCCGCTTCGACCGCACAGGCTGCGAACAGAGCAAAGAACACAGCGATAACGCTCGTGAGAATTTGATGTCTATTCATGTCACATTCCCCTTCCCGCCGCGTCCGTTGTCCGCGATCCAAAACCCGCAAAAGTGCGTATGCGTTCTCCCCAACCGGAGACCGTGTCCATCCCCGACTCAACCGAGCCGTAGAGACGTCGCTGCATCCGGCTCAGATCAGCAACCGAGGGGACCCGCATGCGCTCAAAATCCATGTCGGCTTTAAGTCCGGTATAGTAGGTGCGCCCCTCGTTGGGGTACCACGCGGCCGGGGTTGAGGTTCCCAGCGGGTCATAGGTACTCGGGGCCGACTTGGTCCCGAAAATGGCGTACTGCCGATCGGTGAAATTCTTGACGCCGAAATACACGGTCGCCGCATTGCCGAAGAAAGACTGGGACAGCGCCAGGTCGCCCCATTTCGTGGGTTCCAGAGGTTCCGCGATGTTGTACGGGTCGTTGATCCGGTAACGGCTCCCGATGTAGTGGTAGGAGATCAGAAAGGATGTTCCCCATTCCTTGTTTGCGTACTCCAAAGAAAGGTTGCCCATGTCCGCGGGGTTCTGATATAGCCATTTGTCTTCTGTGGTAAGACCGTTGATCGGCGTGAGTGCGGGAAGAAAATTGCTCCTCACCAGGACCTTCTGCCGGGTCCAGTTTCCTTTCAGCGTCCAATACGGGGTGAGTTTGACGAGGCCTTCCAATTCCACTCCGGAATGGGATACCCCCTGCACGTTGACGTTTCTCGTATTTCCCGCTTCATCCAGGCCGTAAAGTATTTCGTTGTCCATATCCAATTCGTAATACACTGCGGAGGCATAGATGTTTCTATTGAACCAGTGACGTATTCCCACCTCTTCCAGGGTCCCTTCCTCCGGGTCCAAGAGCCAAAAAGGAGGGTCCGGAGGCAATCCGAACGTTCCGAGGTTGACCATATCGTAGAATTCGGGGAATCTGTACATGCGGGAGTGCTTGTAATAGGTGCTCGAACCCAGCTCTCGATCGTAGACGAAACCCACGCTCCACTGGGAAGCACTTTTGGTTCGGTCGATTCTCCGGAAGTTGGTCACCACGTGTGTGGAGTCGTTGGCATACAAGTCGGGGAGATCGTAATTCTCGATGCGATAACCGAGATCAACGTAGAATCGATCCCAGAATTTGGTCTGGTTCATCAGGTAGTAGCTCAGCGATTGGCGGTACCCCGACTGCTCGGCCTGGTGATCCACGGCGTTGAGCCCGTAGGTTTGCGCGATTTGGCGGGACTCTCGGCCGAACTTCCCGTCCCATCGATCCGACCCAACCGTCAGTTCATTGGTTACGACCGAATATGAGTCCGTACGAGAGTACTTCAGAGAAAGCCCCTGGTCGATCCAGCGTTGGTCGGAGAGGCCGAGCCAGCTTATACCGTTGGTACGCTGATCAGCTCTTCGATAGCTGTAAGTCATGTGGAAGGCTCCCAATCGATTGCCCTCATAGAGAAGTCGAGCGATGGTAACCGCGTCCCACATCTCGGTGGGGCCGTCCCAAACGGGTGACAAGCGCATGCCGAAACCGTAGTCGAATATCGCGACATCCCTCGTGTCCCGACGCTCCCATTGCGGTCGCTGCACGTAGGTCCCGTTGCCGTTGCGGCGGTCCGACAGCAACTGTGATACCTCGAATGTAAGGTCCGGGGTGATCTTCCAATTGATGCTGCCTTGAATATTGTAGAGCATCCAAGGGCCGGGACGCGGCACGAATTCTTCATCCGCTCCGTTGCCCTGATACAGACGAAAGCCCTCGCTGAAATACCTTCCCGCGAAAATCCCAGCGGCCACCGGCCCTCGAACCATGTTGCTCGCGACCCATTCCCGGTCCGTTTGCCACGAGCCCATCTCCGCTCCCCAGAAAGTACCGGGGTTCTCACGAGGCCGCTTAGGGATCACGTTGATGACTCCGCCGATGGCCTTCTGTCCAAATTGAACGGTACCATCGCCCCGGAGCACCTCAATCCGATCTACCAGCTCGGGGAACGCGAACATGAAGTTAGCGTCGCCAAGCGGGGTGTTGAGCGTCCTTCCGTCATAGAGCAGGTTAACCCGGTTGCCGGCGTCGTTGGAAAAACCGCGCATAACGACCTGGGAGTCGAATGGGGTCCCGGAATAACCGGAAGCGTATATTCCAGGCTGGGCTCGAATCATGTCTGGGACTCCCGTGTTTCCCAAGGATTCCACTCCGCGATTCGGCACGACGCTGACGGCCGCAGGCACGTTGGCGAGGTTTCGAGGTCTTCCTCCGGCGGAAACCACCTCACCCGGGGTGAGGGGATAGTCGGACCCGGGTTGTCCGGAAGGAATGGGGTCTCCCGTTCCGAAACCGCTGTCCGTGGCGCCTGTCCGAGCTTGCGACTGTCGCCGATCGCCGCGAGGAAGCTCAACTTCAACAGGAGCGAGCTGTTCGGAGCCCGGAGGAGGAGAAGGGGCGGTCGAGCCTTGTTGCGCATGCGCGACCGAGACAAAGGAACCGGCGGAACAGGCAAGGAACCAACTCAACAATAGCATGGTCGAGTAGGTAAGGATCTTGGAATCTCTCATGATTGCTCCTCCCATCAAACACTCGATCAGTGCGGGTAACCGTTCGCGCATCCGAGGCCCAAGCCATTGGGAGGGGGCGCACATGAATGACCTCGGCTGAAGTCTCTCGTCGCTCCGACGCACCCGGCGAGGGTGCCGGGGAGGTGTAGGACGCCTGACAAGAGGCTCTGAGGCGCCAAGGCGGGGAAGTCATATTCCTTAGCCACTGCGGGCGCTATGTTGGGTCCGCACGCTTCCCGCGGCGCACAGGCCGGAAGGGGCGCCACGGAAGGCCCCGGAGGTGCACAGGTGGTCGTTTGTACACAGGAGGGCATTCGCGGCCGGCCGGGAATCGGGTAGACGGCGTATTGGGGGATAGGCTGAGGCGGATATGCACAACCTAGGCTTGGTGGGGTCGGCATGCATCCCTGTTTAGGCGGGCATGGCTGCGTTCGTACCGGGCAGAGCATCTCCGCTATCCGAAACGGCGCGGCGATGGTCGCTCCTATCAGAGCTACGGACTGGCCGATGATGGGGCCCAAGAAACCGGGGTCACGATTGACGACCGGCACGAGCTTCCCCTGCTCGCTGGATTCCGGTCTCACCGAGATATCCAAGCGTACGGGTGCGGCCGGGGCAGGCGGTGATGCCGGACTCGGACGGCAGAACCCGTACGGTTGCGGCACGGGAACCGGAGGCACGCAAACACTCGGTGTTTGGGGGATCGGCACCGTCACCTGAACGGTACGAGTTACCTGCTCGGGTTTGTGCTGAGGGGCACAGGAAGGCGCCGGGGGGACCCACTTAACGGGTTTGCAGTTGTCGCCCGCGTCGCAGAGCAGCCGGCACCCCAAAACCAGGGCGACACATGTAGCTAAACGTATAGTTGCCATACCAATCTTCCACATCTTTTCCTCCTGCAAAAGCAACAAGATACAGTGATGAAAATCATCCGGTCCGTGATGCCGAGCCTGATGAACACGAGGGCATGCGCCGCATCGGGAGCCACGGGCGTACTGATCCATAGTCGCGGCATCCTGTTCGGTCGCTGCGCACGACGACGGTCATGTCCGGCTGTGGCAAGTGACGGGAATCAATGTCCGTGTTCCTGCCGAACCGGAAATGCGTGCCGGGCTTTCCATGAGCAGCAATCGGCAAGGAAGGACGCCACCGCTAGGAAAACCGAGCGGGCGCACCTCGACACTGCCTGTTCAGACGATCAATCAGGCCGGTGATAATGGTTTCTTGACTTCGGGGATCAAGGTTCGGATAATGGCGGGTATGGGAAATGGCTACCTATTCCCGCTCGCCTCGGGGTCCGTTGCACCGGAACCTGAGGCATCCTCTCTCGACTACCGGAGGTCATACAGGATTCATTCCAGCCTCAAAAAATAAGAAACCCCTTTTGCGCGGGCTAAAGGGGGTATTCTTCAGTACTCACCCATCCCGCCCGCGCAGGATATGAGGGTGTTCCTCAATGCTTGGGTCTTCTGGCTTCCGTTTCCACCTACTCTCCGCGCCTTCCCGGAATAATTCCAGTGGCTTCATGCGGATTTCGTCCACGGTTACAGCTGCGGGGCAGCGCCGGATTTTCACCGGCTTCCCGTAAGCATCCAAGGCTATTTTGTTCAGGGCATTCTTGCCGAGTTTATCGTAACGGTTCAATGTTAAGCCTGTCAAGCATTAATTCCTCGTAACCATTCGGTTAGGAGGGGAATCTTCCAATCTCAACGTCGCGCGGACCATCTGGGCGGCGAATCCTATTTGTTGCGGTCTCGGCCCGATGGAAAGCCCCGCCGGCCGTTTTCTTCTTGAAGATAATGGGAACGACATAAGTTATTTGTTCCTTGCCCAGCGAGTCCGGTATGGGCGGAAATTTCGCGGATGCCTTCTCAAGGATCTTCAGAGCAGCCTCATCTAGGATGGGAGAATCCGCGTGGTGGACAATGGAAACCTCCGTCAGAGAGCCGTACCTGTTGATCGTGAAGCAAACCACCGCACGGCCGTACAACCTTTGTTTCACCGCTGCTCCGGGATAGTAGGCGGCCGCATGGATGGCGGAGAGTATGGTCTGCCGGTAGGTTATGGCCTCCTCCCCGGCCG
>JAZDOF010000029.1:0-4855 GCA_043799015.1 Pseudomonadota bacterium
GCGGTCCCGAATGCCGAAACGAGCTCGCCCCCGTACCACGCTTCACGTCGGGGCGGGGTTTATCCCCGCCCGTCGGCCGGACACCACAGCAGGGGGCGGGGATAAACCCCGCCCCTACAGATGTTTTTCGGCATCGCGCAGAGAAGGACATGAACCGCCCAGCCGGGCGTTTCATGTCTGCGCTGGCCGATCGTGTTACGATTATCCTATTTCCGAAGGTTATAAGATGGTCTCGAAAAGCCCTGCATGCTCGGTAAAGGGTCCGAGCAACATTCCTACCGCCCGTAGTGGCCGCCGTAGTATCCTGCATAGGGATTACCGGAGTAGCCGCCCGGATAGTGATTCGGGGGATAGCCCGTGTATGTCGGCGATCCGTTACTCTGCCGGTTGCCTTGGCCGTTGCCTGATTGGGCCTGTTGACCATATGCCCACTGGGCCCCTTGCGCATAGTATCCTGCGTACGGGTTACTGTACGCGGAAGCGTTGTCGTTGTACTCGGGCGGAGGCTGACTCGGCGTCCAGCGGTTGGGATAGGATTGCGAAGGAGCCGACCATTTGATGGGCTCGCCTGCCGTTGCCGGGTGCAAAATACAGGACCAGACTATTAAGGCACCGAATATTGCAATCAGAGTTTTTCCGTTCATGAGCGTCTCCTTGCGAGACTATTTTGCGCTCCTCACAGGATACAGCATTATGTGAGGATGTGGCAAGGTAAAAACAATAAAAACGAGTCAATAAGTAGAAAATCTATAAAGAGGTTTCTGTATTTAACCCTATGACCCGTTCCAAAAAGCCTACAAGCAAGCCCCCTAAGTCGCGGGGTTCGGTCGGACCCTCGAGGCAAACAAACCGACGATCAACCGATGACGGTCGACCTTCCCGCGTTTTCCGTGATTTCTTATTTGGACTCCTGGTTTGTATTCTGGTTCTGGGCCTTGTCGAATTGGTGCTCCGGGTGGCCGGAGTGCCGCCCATGGGTCGAGGGGAAGACCCGTTCGTGGGATTTTCCGCGGTTCATCCCCTATTCGAAGTAAAAGACGGCATGGTCTCCACTTCGGCCACGCGCGTCCGATTTTTCAATCCGGTGTCCTTCCCCGAAAAGAAGCGTCGAGATACCTTCAGAGTATTTTGTCTAGGCGGTTCAACCACTTATGGGCACCCGTTCGACGAGCGCACGGCCTATCCCCGATGGTTGGAAGAACTGCTCAAAGCTTCTTGCCCCGACAAGGCCTGTCAGGTAATCAATGTCGGCGGGATCTCCTATGCATCGTATCGGATGGTCCCGTTGGTGCGGGAGGCACTCCAATACCAGCCTGATCTAATGGTAATAAAGGCCGGCCACAACGAATTTCTGGAGCGCAGGACCTACGAGGGACTTATCGATCGAAACGCCGGCCTCATGAGGGTGGAGGCCGCGCTTGAGCGTCTTTACTTGTATCGAGGGCTCAAATTATTGTTGCAGCCCGCGGTTGACGGAAAATCGGGACCGGCGTCCAAAGAGGACCGGGCCGGGAAAGCCGGCGGCGGTGAAAAGGTGGTACTCCATGATGAGGTGACCGCGGTGCTTGATCGCAGCGCGGGACTGAACCTCTATCATCGCGACGAAGAATTCGCCCGAGGGGTCGCCTTACATTTCGCCCATAATCTCGACGTCATGGTTTCATTGTGTCAAGACGCGGGCGTACCCGTGGTCCTCATTCTGCCGCCGAGCAATCTCAAGGATTTCTCACCGTTCAAGTCCGAGCACGTTAAAGGTCTAACTCCCAAGGCGAGGAGCGAGATCGAGAAGAAGCTTAAGGATGTCTCCGAGCTTCTCAATTCCAAACAATTCGAAAAGGCACTCGTCGTCTCGGACGAGGTGATAGCCGATGATCCGCCGTACGCTCTCGCGCATTTTTTGAAAGGTCGGGCACTCCTGGGGCTTGGCCGGTACGAAGAGGCGGGAAGAAGCTTTATCGCCGCGCGGGATTATGACGTCTGCCCATTGCGATGCCCGTCTCCCCTGCTTGTGGAAATTGAAAAGGTATCCAAGGAGCGCGGAGTCACTCTCATTCGTTTCCCCGATTTGATCCGAAATGCCATGGCGGACATGAGCGACAGGTCGGGCATTCCGGGAAACGAGAGTTTTCTTGACCATCTTCACCCCACCATCGAAGGTAATCGTCTTCTTGCTGAAGAACTCGTGCGAACCGTCTTCGATATGCGCCTGGTCAAAGGGTGCAATCAACTGACCAAACAGGACCGAAACGTCGTTTACTCGAGAGTTATGGGGACCCTCGACCGATCATTCTTTGCCATAAAGGATCTCAACCTAGCCAAGGTATTGAAATGGGCGGGTAAACAGACCGAGGCGCGGGTAGCTCTGGAAAGGGCGGCCCAGGTAATGGAGGACAACCCGGAGATCCACAAGTTGCTCGGGAGCTACCTTCTCGCTGAAGGGCGTCACGCGGACGCGGTCCGGCAGTACGAGAAAGCGGTGGAGCTTTCCGGTGGGGATCCCGTTATGAAGTACATGCTGGCCGTGGCCTACTTCCGTGCCGGACAGAAGGCGCGGGCCTTGGCCGCCTATCGTGAGCTCGTGGACAAGGGCGAAAAGACCCCGGACGCGTACGCCAATCTGGCCGTGATATATCTTGAAGAAGGTAGCCCCCAGGACGCGGTCAAGGTGCTGAAGTCAGGCCTCAATCGTATGCCCGACTCCGGCGCTCTCATGGCCGCGTACGGTTTGGCCCTCGCGGTTTCGGGAAGCCCGTCGGACGGCATACCGTGGATGCGGCGGGCGTTGGAGAAAGATCCCGGAGATCCGGAGTATTTATACAACCTTGCAGGGATGTACTCGCTCACGGGAAAACCGGACCAAGCCGTGGACTCGCTCGAAAAGGCCGTGAAAAACGGGTACGCAAATCTGGAAAAACTGTCGAGTGATCCGGTCTTCGAGCCGGTGCGCCGCGATTCGCGATTTCAGGCGATCCTGGCCGATATGCGTTAGACCAAAGCGGTTTCCAGGAAGGAAGATTGCCGAAAGCTAACCATTCACTCTTGTGGGGCTTTCCGGCCTGCCGACATTGTCTTTAAGAAAATCCGTAGGCTGGAAAGCCTGCGCCACGTTAAGAGGGGAGTTTCCCCCTCGTAAGTGAATGGTTACTGCCGAACGAGGGCCTTCCCCATATGGGCACTTCCGTACTTAGCCATGGGTGAAAACCCAATGCAGTTGAATTGACGCCGTTCTTGCGCCGTTGCCGGCGTTTGACGCCTTGGGTTGGAGGGGGCGGCTGTTTCCGACATCTCCCCGTTTCGGGCGGAAAGTTTGTTGGTTGCCATATTTTTTCTTGTCAGGTTTTCTCCGGACCTCCGAATTAACATGCAGACCGGCAAGAGCCCGGCAAAGAGACGGCGCTCGGGCCGTCCGCAATAAATATGAAAATCCCCGGAGGATATCATGAAGACCTTCATCACGCTCATTACCTTGACGGCATTCTTGGCTTTCGGTGCCATGGCGTTCGCTCAGGAAAAGGCCCCTGTGAAACCGACCGCCGAAAAGAAGGCGGAGAAGACCATCAACTGTTGCGTGAAGGGTGAGTGTAAGCAGGTCGCCAACAAGGGCGAATGCGACAAGTTGAAGGGATCGGTAGTCAAAGACTGCGCCAAGTGCAAGTAATGCCAAGACTTATGGCTGAAATCGCCGGAATGAGCGATACAAACCCCTAAGCTCCGGTAGGTGCCGGCGTCCCTGGCGGCACCTACAATTGGGGGTTTGCCTGAAAATGCCCCGGCAAGGGACCTACGTCCTTGCGCGGAGTGCAGCGATCAACCAATATCCTACGAAACAGCCCGGACCGTCCCCGTGCCGAGACCCCACGCGATTAAGGGCACCGCGCACCACTCTTGTTGAATCTGAAACGGTACGGTCGCGATATCCCTTGGACGGTACCCTGCAACCATTCACTTACGGGCGGGAAATTCCAATCTCAACGTGGCGCAGGCTTTCTAGCCTGCGAATTTTCTTAGTGCGATCTCGGCAGGCTGGAAAGCCTGGCCCACAAGAGTGAATGGTTACCGGTACCCTCAATTTTTGGATGGACAAAAGCAATCCTGCGGCTAAGATGCTCCCCTGTTCGGTGACGGCATTTTCGTCTGCGGGAGCCTTCCAAAGCATGGACAAGCGTAGCCTGGATCAGGATCATCAACTGGTGAGAGAGTGTCTCGCCGGCTCCGAAGACGCATGGAAGGAGTTCTATTCGAGATTCATCGGTTTGATGCGGGTGGTGGCGCTAAAGCACGGCAATGTATCGAATCCGGACGTGGAGGACATAACGCAATCCGCGTTTCTATCCCTCACGACGGCATTGAAGAGCTACGATTTTCGGCAATCCCTTCCGCGATTCGTGACCGTAGTCACGGAACGGGTCTTGATAGACGAATACAGAAAGAGCAAAGCGGCAAAGCGTGATAAAGACCTCGAGGTGCCGGCCTCTTCTTTCGATTACGAAGAGGATAAGACGGACATGCTTCAGGATCCCTCCGACACGCAAGACGTTGTCCTGGAGCAGGCCCAACTAGCCGACCAAGTTCGGAAGGCGCTGAACGCGCTCGACGAAAAATGCCGGCGCCTCATAACCCTACGATATATTGAAGACCGGTCGTTCAAGGAAATAGCCGAATCCCTCCGGTCCACCGAGAATACGGTGACCGTCCAAACCCGTCGCTGCCTTGACGCCTTGAGGACCGGGCCGGCCGGCCTCAAATCCAAAGGAAAGAAACGGTGACTACCGTGAAGCCTCCCACATCACAAGAGCATCCGGATGAACTGCTGTTAAGCTATGTGGAGGGGCTGCTCACGCCCGACCAAGAGGTT
>JAZDOF010000059.1:0-2497 GCA_043799015.1 Pseudomonadota bacterium
GTAGTAGTGTATGGCCACGTCATTCAGGCACTAATATCGTCTCATCGGCATGCGGGCGGATTTGGCACGCCGCCCTTGCTCAAATCGTCGGTATCTGGTACTATCCCCCTCGTTGCCCCCAGGGCAAGGGTTCTTTTCAAGATCGACGGCTGAAGCGGCCGGCGCCGGTGGTCGGGCGAGGACGGCTTGGAGTTACAAACCCCGTCAGGTCCGAGAGGAAGCAGCGGTAGTAATCTCGGGGGCTGGTCCTCACCAACCCGGTCACCGGCGGCGGTCGATTCAGCGGAGTCAACACCCCAACCGAATCTCCATCGGTTATGGCCGTTCCGGTGGAGCGCGTCAGCATGCCTTCCTATCTTGTCCTTGCCAGGAAATACAGACCCTCTACTTTCTCGGACGTAATAGGTCAGGATCATGTGATCCAAACCTTGTGTAATTCCATAGTGTCCGGCCGCGTGGCACACGCGTTCCTTTTTTGCGGGGTGAGGGGCGTGGGCAAGACCACCGTGGCCCGCATACTGGCAAAAGCGCTGAACTGCACCGGCCGCGTGGAAAGCGACCCGAATCCCTGTTGTCAATGCTCTTCATGCCGGGAGATAACGGGCGGATTCAGTGTGGATGTCCAAGAGATAGACGGAGCGTCAAACACATCCGTTGAAAACATCAGGGAAATCAACGAGAATATAAAATACCCCCCCGCCGCGTCCAGATACAAGATCATAATCATAGACGAAGTCCACATGATATCGGTCAACGCGTTCAACGCGCTGCTCAAGACGCTCGAGGAACCTCCGCCCCACGCTAAGTTCATGTTCGCTACCACCGAATTACACAAGGTCCCTGCCACCATCAACTCCAGGTGCCAACGCCACAATTTCCGCACCGTTTCAATACGCGACATGGTTCGGGGTATGACCGGGATTTTGGATCAGGAGGGTCTTCATGCATCGGAGGAAGCCCTGGCCCTTATATCGCGTGAAGCGCAGGGGTCATTTCGTGATGCCTTGAGCCTTCTTGACCAGGTTATCCCGTTCAGCACCGGCGTCATTACCGAAAGCGACGTTACGGGTATTCTCGGCATAGCCGGCAGGGACATGTTCGGCAAGTTGGTTCGGGGTCTTCTGGCGGGAGACGCTTCCACGGCCCTCAACCTTGTACATGAGGTCTTTAGCCAAGGCTACGACCCGGAACAATTCGTGCTCGACCTGCTTCGATTCCTCCGTAACCTGATCGTGGTGCGGACCATACCGCCGGAAAAGAGACCCGAAGGTCTTGTGGACGCCTCACCGGGGGAATTGGAGGACCTGAATGAAATAGCGGGTCTAACCTCGACCGAAGAATTGCACAATCTATTGACCGTGCTCATGAAAAGCGAAGGAGACGTCAAGCGTGCCGGCAACCCTTGGATAGCTCTGGAAATGGCGATCATGAAGTTGGCCTATGCTCCGCGGATAGTCGATCTTGCCGAAATACTGAGTAAGATGCGGACTACCCCGGTACCGATCGCTTCACCTCCGGTGGAACGCCGTGTATCACGTCGGCCGGCAAAGGCCGGGCCGAGAGCCGCGGAAGGGCCTCCCGCACTGATCGTTGACGCCGATGAACTGCCGGCACCGGCGCCTAAAGCCCGTGATTCAGGGGCCGATACGACGGCCTCCATCCCTGCACCGGCGCCATCTCATGCCATGCCGGAAGACCGAACGGAAATTGAACCCCCGCCTTCCGTTCCTCCTTCCCGAGCATCCGTGGAGCGCTTCGTTATCGAGGACGTGCGGCCGGCGCCCCAGGGGACCACCGACGAACTATGGACGCAACTGAAGGAGCACATGGAACAGGCCGACGTAGGGCCCTCGGTTACGTCGCTGTTGGAGCACGGAAGCCTCATTTCCTTCGGTCCTACGGTCATTGAAATAGGATTCAACAAGGCCTTCTACAAACAGGAGTTCCAAAGCAGATTTGACGAAAAGGAACCGATAAAACAAGTCTTTCGCGATGTCTTCGGCCACACCGGCGTCAAGACCCTCACTTTGGCCCGGGAGACTTCTCTGAAGACTGAAAAGCCTTACGAGCCGCCGAAGAACGGGGATACGGACAAGACCAGGGCCCTCAAGAAGGAGGCTTTGGACCACCCCTTGGTCCGGGCCATCCAAGCGGAGTTCGAAGGTTGCTCCATCGAAGATATAAAGATACTGTAGGCATGCATATCAATGGATGAGCACGGAAAGACCAAGACCGCAAGGCCCGGAGGAAAGAGACAGTCTCAAAATCAACGACAATAGGAAAATCGTAACACGAAGTCACGTAGGCCGCTTTCCAAGATGCCGGCACGGAGCATGTTATAGGATTCATCCGTAGGCTATTTCTCAGAGTCATGATCGTGTTACGAATCAAGACGGTATTTCAGTTTTGAGACAGTTTCGAAACGGCCGGGGCATACAACGGCCCGGAGGCAACAGTCTTTTGACTTCTTCGTGTCTTGGTGACTTTGTGGTCTGGT
>JAZDOF010000408.1:0-2743 GCA_043799015.1 Pseudomonadota bacterium
ACCGGAATTCCGGGCAGGGAAGATACAAGGGCGGGTTAGGCGTGCCTTTTTGTGCCGTAACCCACCAGAGGCAGAGCGGCATTGCTCCAACGACCCGGTGCGTTTCCGGCTATCGTCGTGACGCTCCCCGCCAGGAGCACCTCAAGCCGCGGGATCGATCGCTTCTTCGTCCGCGGGCTGTTTTCCGATCGGAGATACGGGATGAAGTGTTTGATATCCGGTTTCAGGTATTGCACGCCGGGCAGCCATGCCGACCCGGGTCATTGGACCGGCGTCGTATGGCTTCGCGGCGGGTTACGGAGCAAAAAGACGCGCCTAACCGACCCTTCGGCAGGAATATCCGCATCTTCCCCGGCCTCCAAGTTGGCGAGCCATACATCGGCATCGTCACGTGATTGCCCGATACCTGCTACCCATCCCGGGCATCGATCCCGACTTGCCCGAAGGTCTTGCCTTCCGCCATCCTCTGGATCTAGGAAAGGAACGTGCTCGGATCCATTCTGAAATGCTCGCTCAGGATTTTTACATGCCTTTTGCTCAAGCTGCGCTCCCCGCTAAGTATCCTGTATCCAAGGGAGCGATCCCCGAGGAGGCGCCCCAGGTCGGAGGCACCCATACCGCTCTCGGACATCAGCTTCTTCAGAAATTCAACAGTTGGAAGCTCCGGTAGAACGATTGCGTGATGCACGTTTTCGTAAGCCTCTATCAAAGTGGTAAAAATATCCAACTGATCGCGTTCCCCATCCGTGAGCTTCTCTTCACCCTTTACGGCCAGCCTATCCACTACCTCCAAGGCCCTCTGATAATCGTCCTCGGATTTCAAAGGCCAAACCACCAGCGGATCCTTCTCATTGACGGAATCGACACGACAACAGGGATGACCGGCTGGACTCTGATTCACAGTGCTCATGGGATATCCTTTGATGAGCTGGAACCTTTCTTTCCAAGCATTCCGACTATACTCTTCGCGGGTCATGACATGCAGCACATAGACCCTCTGGGAGTTGCAGTGGATTGCCGCTACAAGCCGGTACTTGTTGCCTCCGATGTTGAAGATGGTCACGGTGCCACCGCTTTTGACTTTCGCGAGATCCGCAGCGGGATATGTCCGCCTGACATCTTCGAGACTCTTCCATCGGGCCTTATCAGCCACACGGTACCAGTCCTCCAAAGGCGTCCCGGCTTGAGGATATGTCTCCCAAAACCCTTGTAGTCCGGCCTTTGTGATGACCCTCATCGCACCTCCGCAGAGGAAACGTATACGAATGATGACAAAGTGTCAACAGAGATGTTCCGAGTCGGAAGCAAACACGAGCCGAAGAGCGGGATCCATGGCCGGTGTTTGGATCTAGCCGCGTTCCCGTCGGTTAAAAAGGCTCATCGCGGATTAACGTGATTACACACCCCGTTCGTGCTGAGCGAAGTAAGCCCCGTCAAGGCGTGGCAAGGTGTTCGGCAAGAAACAGTAACCACGTTGTAATTACTGTTTTTTGAGAGGTATCGAAGCACGAACGGCGCCGTCCGCCCTTCGATACCTTGGGCGAACGGCTGTGGTGCTACACGATCACGCTAATCCGCGATGAGCGGGAATTAGCATGTCAAGTTCGAACTTGATGATCAAGAAATAGAGGGAAAGAGGTCTTTTGCGGCTATTTCCAGGCTAATAGTATCGATGGAGAAGACCCCGTCGTCTTCGCAAGAGCCCTTGACCCAATATCGCCCCTCGGAATACATGAATTCTTCCACGAGCTCGTTTTCCGGATCTACCAGGAAATATTCCGAGACCTCGAACCGGCGGTAGAGATCCATTTTCTTGGTGCGATCTTTTTTGGATGTGCTTGGGGATAGGATTTCAAACACCACATCCGGTGCACCGACAAGGGCATGCTTTTCGATTTTCGATCTGTCGCAGACGATAAAGATGTCCGGCTGTACCACTTGATCCTGCGCCAAGATGACATCCGCGGGGGCAATGAAGACTCGACAACGATGGTCCACATTCTTGAGATGATTCCCTATAATTCGGTAAAGTTCACCGGCAATTTCTTGATGTCTCATGGACGGCGCCGGGGTCATATCGTAGATTCGACCGTCAATGATTTCACATCGAAGATCATCAGGGAAATCTTTGTAATCCTCATAGGTATAGCGGATCGCTTCTTTGGCCGTTTGAGTCGACATTCTCTTCAGCCTTCTTATGAGGTTTGGAAACCGGAGTAGGAAAATCCACCAGGAATGATCATCTCGGAGCTTCCCGGTTCTCTCCCTCCACGCTCAACGGATCGGTGTTTAATTCCCTCGCTTTCATTCATACTACACGCGGGGCGGCGGAGGGTCAATACCAGCTGCTCCACATTTCCAATAACTCGAAGCAGCGCCTTTCGAGATTTCGGTCACATCCCGACGGCTCCCCAATGATTGAGACCACGTGGGACCATTCCGGCATGAAATCCACACCGGAAACTCGGCTGATTGCACCGGAAGAAAGTCATTTTCGGGGAAACCCTCACACCGAGATTTCTCACCAACGATGGGGCATTCCGGGGTATTTGAACTGATGCCTTTTAAGTCCATTTAATACCGAGCCGCTCAATGCGATGGCCATCTTCTAAATATCATATTGCAAGACCTGACCCCAATCCCTGCGGAAAACGTGCACATGATTGGGGTCTTGCAATACGATATTGCATGAGCTATGAAACCGATATGGCGAGACCATTGCGGACTGAGTATGCTGGAACCG
>JAZDOF010000100.1:0-4862 GCA_043799015.1 Pseudomonadota bacterium
TCCTGGGGCTGGGGTCGGAAACCTTCCTCGGGCTGGGGCTTCTTCCGGCCGCGGCCTTGGCCGGAGCTCTTGCCGCCCTATTCTCGGTCATTGGTCTTGCTCGAATAAACGGGCAACTTCGCCCCGAAACCATGGTGCTTGCCGGAATCGTTGTCGCGACCTTTCTTGCCGCGTTGATTTCGCTGGTGAAATCTCTGGACGAGGACTCGGTGGCGAGCATCGTATTTTGGGTCATGGGTAGCTTTCAGGGGCGAGGATGGCAGCACCTAGTGTTTGCGCTTCCTTATCTTGTAGTCGGATTGTTCTTGGTGGGGCGCCATACTAGGGAACTCGACCTTCTCGCTCTCGGGGGAACTCAGGCCAAGCAACTCGGTGTGGACGTAAACCGGGTCAGGCTCTCCATACTGGTTGGGGCCGGTTTGCTCACGGCGGCCGCGGTGTCCGTGTCCGGCGTAATCGGATTCGTCGGACTGGTTATCCCGCATTTGGTCCGAATGACCGTCGGGGCCGAACATGGCCCCTTGATAGTGCTTTCGGGGCTCTTGGGCGCCATAGCCCTGATATGGTCGGATGTGGTCGCAAGAGTAATCCTTCCCGGCGGCGAGGAGCTCCCGGTGGGTGTGGTCACGGCTATCCTGGGCGGGCCTTTTTTCTGTCTCCTGCTCAAATGGCGGAAGGAGGCCGGTGGATTTGATTGAGGTGGAATCTCTACATTGCGGGTACGGGCACCGAGAGGTACTCACGGATGTGTCGTTCCGCCTGAATTCCGGAGAAATGTTGGGCGTGTTGGGGCCCAATGGAGCGGGAAAAAGCTCGCTCGTATCGGCCCTGGCCGGAGTGGTGCCCATTTGGTCGGGAGTGGTGAAGGTGGGCGGAACCGACGTGGGTCTTCTGTCTCCGCGAAACCGAGGTCGCAGGATAGCCTGCGTGCCGCAGAAAGCCGAGGTGTCTTTCCCATTCAAGTGCTTCACCATGGTCCTCATGGGTAGATACCCCTATTTGGACGGTTGGGGCGCCTATTCGGACGAAGACGCGGACGCTGCCGGACGCGCGATGGAAGAGACGCGGATTTCTCATCTTGCCGGCCGCCCCATAGGTCGCGTATCGGGCGGAGAGGCCCAAACGGTAACGATAGCCAGGGCACTGGCCCAGCAAACGGATATTTTGCTCCTGGACGAGGCTACCTCCAACCTGGACGCGGCGAAAAAGATACAGGTCTTCGATCTGCTGGCCGAAAAGAATCGCCGGGGTACAACCATACTTTGCGTGATGCATGACATAAACCTTGCGGCCATCTACTGTAACCGCCTGCTATTCCTAAAACAAGGTCGTATCGTTCAGGACGGCCCAACCGAAAAGGTTTTCACCGACACAAACCTTTCGGAAATCTATGAAACCGAGATTCGGGTGACGCGTCACCCGGTCACCGGATCGCCTCAGGCCCATTTCGTTCCCATGAGATGGTGCGGTGAAGGATTCCCATCACGCACGGAGGGCTTGATTTGAACGCGGTGAAGGTGAATTCGGCGCTACGGCGTGATCATCGAAGGCGATGGATCGCGCTTGCATGCGCTATGATCTGCCTTGTCGCCGGCGCAAGCCTCACCCGGGCCTCGGATTCGGAAACGGCGGCGGTCCCCGATGGGGCCGGACGAGATATTCGCGTCAAGGACGACAATGACCGAGAGGTGAGGCTTTCCAGGCCCGCGGAGAGAATCATCTGCCTGTACGGTGCATACAACGAAATTCTCGCGGCCATGGGGCTCGAATCCAGGCTCGTGGGAAGAACGAAGGCCGATGATCTGCCGCCCTCCATCAGGTCCAAGCCGAGTGTTGGGACCCACATGCGTCCCAACATCGAACTGGTTCTGGAGCTTAAGCCCGACCTCATAATACAAGGGGCCGGGCGCCGACAGGCCATGGCCACGGTGGACCAGTTGAGGAATCACGGCATCCAGGTGGCCGTATTCAACCCGGTTACCTTTTCGGAGCTTTTTGCGGTCATCACCCGCATGGGAACCCTGACCGGGGCCGAGGGTGCGGCAGCGGCCCTGATAGCCTCGATGCAAAGCAGGCTCGAAGTGGTCGAAAAGAAGATTGCCGTTGTTTCAAGTCGGCCAAGAGTTTTTTTCGAGGTCCGGTATCCTAACCTCTTGGCCTCCGGTTCGAAGTCGATAGTCCACGATGTAATCAAGCGCGCCGGCGGCGAAAACGTTACGCCGTCCGACAAGAGATTCGTGAGAATCGGGATGGAGGCCCTTATTGGGAAGTACCCGGATGTGTACGTCGTGCAAAAGGGACCGATGAATCCCAATCCCGGAAATCCAACGGGTCGTCCGCACTACGATGTTGTCCGGGCAGTGACGGAAAAGCGCATCCTAATGGTGGACGAGCAGGTCTTTTCGCGGCCGGGTCCCCGCTCGGCGGACGCCGTGGAGGAGTTGTTCGGCTTTCTACATGGGGACCGGCGAGGGTCTGGAACGGAAGGCCCATGACGAGCAATCACTAATTATTTCAAGCAACGGAGTCCGTTACTCCATTCCTCGCTTGAAACTCGGCGAGGGAATGAACGTCAGGACTCCCAGCGATCGGCATAACTCACGGGCAATTCCGACACGAGGCACTGAGGCCGCTGCGCGGGACTTCACCAGAGAGGAAAGGACAAATGACCACATTCATAAAAGGCACCCTGTACGGGGTCGGCGTGGGTCCGGGCGACCCGGATCTCGTCACCGTGAAGGCCCTCAAGGTTTTGCGCAGCGTTTCGACGATTTTTGCCGCGTGCTCGACCAAGAATGACTACAGCCTCGCCCATTCAATCGTGGAAGAACATTTGGGCCGGACCGAAATAGAACTGATGCCTTTTCCCATGACCCGCGACCAACCGGCCCTCCAGCGAGCTTGGGACCAAAATGCCCGGAGAGTCCTGGAAATATTGAATTCCGGCCGGCACGCGGCTTTCATCACTTTAGGGGACCCCCTCACGTATTCCACGTTCGCCTATTTGTTGCGGACCGTGAGACGTTTTTCACAGGACGTTCGGGTGGAAACGGTCCCGGGTATCACGTCGTATCATGCAGCGGCCGCGGCGGCCAACACCCCGCTCACGGAGGGAGAGGAGTCGTTTCACCTGATATCCGGCGCCATGGGGGGCGCGCATCTTCAACGAGTATTCGACACGTCCGACAACGTCGTTATGTTGAAGACCTACCGTCACTTCGACGATATCTACGCGACTCTTGAGTCACTCAACCTGCTCGACCACGTCATTTGCGTAACCCGCGTCGGACTGGAAGGACAAGCCGTGGTGGAAGACATCCGGACTCTCAAGGGGGGAAAGATGCCCTACCTTTCCCTTATTATCATCAAGAGAAAGGGCCTGGAGAGTTGCCAGGGAGAACAGTACCAACTCTTGGCGAATTCTCTCTAATCGAGGTCCAAGAATAGCCCGTGTTGCACTGAATAAATGATGCGGCTCAATCCGCCGAGCCCTTGCGGCGGTAGACACGACAGCGACGAAGGATTCGTACTGAGAGTCCGGAATATATGGTAAAGACGACTCCATCTTTATCGTCGCCATTCGATCCACCCTCGCCCGTCCGAACGGGACAAAACCTATGGTCGCCGGCAAACGAATGGGCTTGACCAAAAGCTTCCCGGTCCTGCATAAGATGGACATGACAATCGGTGTGAGACAATACATCAAGGCTGCGGTGAAGAGATTCCTTTGGGCACACGGGCTTGACATTCAGTGGAAGCTGTCCGGTCACCCGGACTTCCCTGATTTTCCCGCAGACTTCGGTCGCGAAGAAATTGAAATCATTCGTGGGGTGAGTCCGTTCTCGCTTACTTCAAAAGAGAATCTCTTCGCATTGATTGAGGCGGTCCGCCATGTGGTGAGATTCAACATTCCCGGGGCTATTGTGGAATGCGGCGTCTGGAGAGGGGGTAGCATGATGGCTGCGGCGAAGACATTAACAATGTTAAATTGTTACGATCGAGACTTGTACCTGTTCGACACGTTCGAGGGTATGGTCGCTCCCACTGAAAAGGACGTGAACGTGCTGGGGGAGACCGGCCAAGACGTCATTGAGATGAACAAGACCGCTGGCCCTGACGGATCGGACCTACTTGCGGTACCGCTTGAGGAAGTGAAGAAGAACCTCTATCAAGTCGGGTACGACAATGGTCGTATTCGATTCGTAAAAGGAAGAGTCCAGGACACTTTGCCCGATCAAGCTCCCGACCAAATAGCGGTCCTACGTCTCGACACCGATTGGTACGAATCCACGCGACACGAGCTTATTCACCTTTTTCCCGGATTGAGCAGGGGCGGCATACTGATACTGGACGATTATGGAATGTGGTTAGGGCAGCGTAGGGCTGTTGACGAATACCTGCAGGAACATAATTTAGGACAGTTCCTCGCCAGGGTCAGTCGAGGGATGAGAATTGGAGTCAAAGAGTGACCGTTCCACGACGTTCTCCTTAAAGACGAGGGGATTAAACTATGAAATGCCCTAATTGCCTCAATTCTCAGAAACAGAAGGAAGGCATGACTTGCAAATCGTGCAAGTACAAGTTCACCCTGAACCCTAAGCAGGCACCTTATCTTACCGATTACGCGGTCAAGCGCGCCGTGGATACCATAACCTCGGGAGGCAAATACTACTTCACGTTCAACCAGCTTTACGGGGCCGTGTATGGGGCTGTACGAGGGAAGGCGGCCACTAAGCGGCGAGGCATAACCCTGGCCCTGGGCATACTGACCATCGTTCTGAGCGTTATCATCGGTTCAATGATACGGTGGTGGGCTTTACCCATCGCCTGCGGCCTGGTCGGCGCGGTCGTATGGAACCATA
>JAZDOF010000108.1:0-3330 GCA_043799015.1 Pseudomonadota bacterium
CGCCACCGATCAGATAAGGTGGTAAGCCGGCAGAATCCTTAAAACCTATACCAAGCGGTCCAAAATAGAGGCGTTTTTCAGGGATTCCAAACAGAACCTCGGCCTTGAAGACTACCAGCTCAGAAATCTTTGGGGTATCCCGCGTCATTGGTATCTGATTTTCTTAGCCTATAGCCTGCTCGTGTCCGGTCTGGTCGGAATTACCCAAAACCCTCATAAAGGGCACTCTACGTTAGGAGAACTCATCGTCGGCACCGGTAAAAAAGTATTTGGCGACCTTATCGATTGGATCTCTCTCCAATTGAACCGCGGGCGATCCACCGAGGCCATATGCCGCACTGCCTACGGATTCTGATTATAACCTGGTTCAACTACAGTTGGCAACCTGTTTGGATAACTGTTTTTTTGTCACTTCTATTGTGCAAGACTTCAGACTATATTGAAATACGCGAAGGGTTGTATTATCATAAAGACATGAAAACGGTACGATACGTATACTGGCAGGAAGAGGACATGTGGCTGGGGTACGTCGAAGAGTTTCCTGATTACATGACACAGGGTGAGACCCTGGAAGAACTTCAAGAGAACCTGAAGGATATCTACGATGATCTGTCCGGAGGCAAGATTCCAGGGGTTCGTCATGTAGCTGAACTCCAGATAGCATGAAGCGTCTCGAACTGATTCGACAGATTGAGCAAAAGGGGTGCGTCTTCATCCGCCATGGCGGCAAACACGATTGGTACCAGAATCCCAGAACCGGCGTGTATCAGCCTATTCCCCGCCACAGCGAGATCAAAGAGCATCTTGCCCACCATATTCTCAGGAAGCTGAAAGACTAACAGCGAAGGTGACTCCAAGCTGAGAAAAGGGGACATTTTGTTATCCCTTAGCGGTATTTTGTGACCCATAGCGCAACTCAATCAGATGCTGGCGGACCATCACGTGATATGTTGCGGTTGGGATCTCCTCTCACTTCTTCGTCCGTATGTCCGTCTCCCCCACATCGAATCTGATCTTGTCTATCGCCGCCAAGAGATCCTCATCCGAAATCCTAAGATAGAGGGCCTGCAACGACTTCTTCTTGTCTCCGTGACCGCCAATCGCATCGGCTACGTACGGCTATACCTTGCTGCGCACGGCTTTTGTGCACCGGCAATGCCGGAGATCGTGGACCGTTGGTTTGGGGTCGAAGCCGACGCTCTTTACCGCGGTTTGCCGGCATCGTGTCACCCGATTCTACGGCCATGTCGGCCTCGACAACGTCCGTGAACAACATATCCCCGGGGGAGAAACGCCGGTTGAACCCGTTGGGGATAGCTGCTACCATGAAAAACAGTAGTCGTGATGGCCGAAATCGTGCCGCGCTTCCGTAGCGGGCAAAGACAAGGCGCTTATGCACCCTGAGAAAGGGGAAAGAACCATGAACGGGAGAATAACCGTTAACCCCAATGTCCATTTTGGGAAGCCCTGTGTGGCCGGGACGCGAATTCCGGTGCGGAATGTGCTCGAACTGGTAAGAGAGGCTATTCCCTTATGAGCGGAAGAATCTCCTCTCAACGTGGCGCAGGCTTTCCAGCCTGTGGATTTTGTGACAGAAAGCCGCGGCAGGCTGGAAAGCCTGCCCCACACGACTGAATGGTTACGTCAGAGAGGCAGTTCCCTTTGATAAGATTATGGAGCACTACTATCCCAGAGAATGCCGCATCGCCGAAAGCGGAGCAATGCACCCACGAATAAATCGCCGCCGAATTGGAGCCTGTCGCCGGTGTGGAACCGGTTTTTTCGCGATCGGTATGTCACCATTCGATTGTGAGCCTGACACGTCCGATCGATGCGCCCGATAGGATACCGTTCCCCAATTAAAGGGACGCCCGAAGGAGTCAAAGCGTGTCAAGCCGAACCGACCGAGCCTGCGTTTGCGTGTCGTCGCCTGAGGAGGACGACCGGAAAGCGGAATACGGCCAATACCCGACACCTGCACCTATCGCTCGCTTTATGGCATCGTTGTTTCCCGCGAGCGATCTCACGCAATGCCGCTTGTTGGACGCCGGGGCCGGGACCGGGTCCCTTTCCGAAGCCTTTCTTGAGCAGTGGCGTGAAGCAGGATTCGGATACCGGACGGTGATGCTCGATGCATTCGAAATCGACGCGAAGATGCGGCCCGATCTTGAACGGACGCTGTCACTCCATTACGACCGACCCGGATTCGTGCCGAGAATCCTTACCGTGGATTTCATAGAGGCGGCGGTCGATGCCATCACCGGAAATCTTTTCGTTGAGAGCCTGCCCCAATACACCCACGCGATTCTCAATCCGCCCTACAAGAAAATAAGGAGTTCCTCTCGTCATCGTGCCCTCTTGCGCCGCGCCGGCATCGAGACGGTGAACCTCTATTCCGCCTTTGTCGCTTTGACCCTCGAATTGTTGGCCCCCGGCGGGCAACTCGTCGCGATAATCCCTCGCAGCTTCTGCAACGGCCCGTACTACAAGCCGTTCCGCAAGCTGATCCTGGAACGTGCGGCGATTAGGCGTATTCATCTTTTCGCCGCTCGCGACAAGGCTTTCAAGGACGACGGTGTTCTACAGGAGAACGTCATTATTCTCTTGGAGCGCGGTGGCCGGCAAGGCGATGTTGTCGTGTCGTCTTCCACTGACGGAAGCTTCGAGGATCTGTCCCTTCAAACCCACCCTTTCCATCGGATCGTCTCGCCGAGTGACGCGGAGCAGTGCATCCACGTCCCCACATCCTCGTGCCAAACCCTCTTGGACCTCTCATCGGCCCTACAATACTCGTTGGGGGATGTGGGAATCCGGGTTTCAACCGGCCCTGTGGTGGATTTCAGACTGAAGACCCATCTCCGGATGATGCCGGTTCCGGGCAGCGTGCCTTTGCTGTACCCGGGGCATTTTACCGATCGCCGGGCCCAATGGCCCAAGCCCGGTTTCAAGAAGCCCAACGCGATAATGCTCAACGGAGAAACTGAGAAATGGCTTTATCCAAACGGTTTCTACACTGTGGTACGCCGTTTTACCTCCAAGGAAGAAAAGCGCCGCATAGTGGCGAGCGTCGTTGAACCGCACGCGTTCCTGAATATGTCCATGTTGGGTTTCGAAAACCACCTTAACGTGTTTCACCGTGACCGACAGGGATTGCCGCAGGTGCTTGCCGTGGGTCTGGCCGCATACCTCAATACGACTGCTTTGGATGATTATTTTAGGCGCTTCAACGGTCATACCCAGGTCAACGCCACGGATCTGCGGTTGTTGAAGTACCCCAGCCGTGAGATGCTGATCGCTATGGGCGAATGGGCCATGAGCCGGGATAGCCTC
>JAZDOF010000113.1:0-3304 GCA_043799015.1 Pseudomonadota bacterium
CCGGGCGAACTGCCGGAATGGGAATTGTCCGAGCAAGAGGTTTCCAGTTTGTATAATCAAATACTTAATATGGGCGTATCCGACAAGGTCAAGCTCGCCACCATGGGTAACAAGGAAGCCCGGGAAATCTTGATAAGAGACTCAAACAAACTCGTGGCAGTCGCAGTGGTGAAATCGCCGCGAATCCAGGAATCGGAAATAGAAAACATTTCAAAGAACCGATCGATAAACGTGGACGTGTTGCGACAGATAGCGGCTACCAAGGAGTATATGAAATCCTACAGCGTTCGACTCAATCTTTGCAGTAACCCTAAGACGCCGGTCCCCATAGCGATGAAACTGGTTCCCCAGATGAAGGACCAGGACCTGAAGAAGATTGCCAAGAGCAAGAACGTCTCACAAGCCGTAGCGAACGCTGCACGGCGTCTCGTTCACGCCAAAGGAGACTGATCATGGTCGTTCGCCGCAATGGACGATTAATGAACCATAAGGCCCAAAGGTGTAATGAAATCAACGGTTTTCGGAAACCGTCGGCACACCCGGTTAGTGCTTCAACCGGACCTCACTCACGCACCGTTTCCATGCCCCTTTGTGTTTTCGCGACGTTGTCGTTCGATTTTTCGGGGGTAACGAAGATGTCGTGGTAAACGACCATGACTGATCTTCGCGTTGGGTCCGGGCCCGAAACCTGATCCGGCATGGCGGACGAGTCTCATAAATGGGTTCCGGGGGAGCACAATTATTCGGGAACGGCTTCCAGAAATCGTGGCATTGTGATAGTCTCTGAAACGGTGGATCGTACGCGGTAGGCCCGCAGCAGCCTACGTCGATGCGATCCCGGTAGTGGTCGTGGAGAGGGGGATGCCGGCACAGGGCTTACGGCGTCGTTCGGGTCGGAAACCCCGTGTAAGTCCGATGTCGGCCTGCTACCGCCATTTTGGGAATGCTACCGGAGCAGAGGGTAAACGTCGATGGCCGGACAGAACAACGTTTCTCGTGATATTTTTGAAGGAGCGGAAAAGGTCGAAGTCCTCGGCAAGCTCCCGGTATTTCTCTGGGAATACATCCATGAGGGACGACGATTGATTGCCGTGGAGGACATCGGCGCGCCGGAGTTTACGGAATGTGTCGCCACGATTGACCGCATGCTGTCAGTCTTGGAAAAGGCCGCCGATCATCTGGGCAACGAGGAACTCAAGAAACGCGTTAATAGTCACATGCAGATGGTGGGCGCAATGTCAGGGGGACGCATGGCTTTTCCTGAGTTCAAAGAGATACTGGGCAACGATCTCGCAAATCTGGAGCAATTCGCCGGGACTAAGCCCGCACACTCCTCGCAGTCGGTCCGGGATATGATCGAGCGCGAATACGATCGAGTCGAAAAGATCAAGACCGGCCGCAGCGCCGACGTAATCATGACTGCGGAGATGCTTGACGACATTCGTGATTACTTGGTCAAGGAAGTGCTCATAGAAGGTATTTCGTCGGTCTTGATCGTTGACAACGCCGGTAGCCTTATCGCCGATGTAGGTGACAGGATAGAGATGGACGTCGTCTCGCTCGCCGCAGTCGCTGCGGCCAACTTCGCCGCTACCGAGCGGATTGCAAGGATAATCGGCGAGCAGGATTTCGTATTGCTGTTTTACAAAGGGCACAGCGAATCGTTCCACTTCAGCAGAGTGAGCAAAGATTACATCATAGTAACGATTTTTAATAATTCTCTTTCCCTTGGATTGCTTCGCCTTAAGATAGCCGAAGTGGTTCGAGTGCTGGAGAAGAAGCTCCCGAAGAAAGAGGGATGATATAGTGGCCTTCATAAACAAAAGCTCGAAGGAAATCCAGGTTAAGGTCGTATATTACGGACCCGGGCGATGCGGCAAAACGACGAACCTTCTGTACGTGAATCAGAAAATGAACGCCAAGTTCATGGGGAAGATGATCTCCATAGATACTCGGGGTGACAAAACGCTTTTCTTCGATTTCCTTCCGCTCTCCCTCGGCAAGATAAGGGGCTTCAGCATTCGCGTCCAGCTTTATACGGTCCCTGGACAGGTACTCTACAATGAAAGCCGGAAAATGGTTCTGAAGGGAGTGGACGGGGTGGTCTTCGTGGCTGATTCCATGGAGGTCCAGCGGGAGGCCAACAAGGAAAGCCTAGCAAACCTCCGGGAAAACCTTGCGGAGGATAATCTCGACATGGACGAGCTTCCTTTGGTTCTCCAACTGAACAAACGAGACCTTGAGGGAAGCGTAATCCCGGTTCTGAGCCCGGAAGTTATGGACACGGACCTCAACTCGTTGTTGAAAAATCCCGCACCAACCGTCCTGGCCAGCGGACTTCAGGGTCCGGGAGTGTTCGACACCTTGCGTGAAATTAGTAAGATTACCATAAAGTCGGTGCATCACAAACTTCGAGGCTGACTAGCGACACGGATAGGTCCATGGCCCAAGCTGATTTCGACTTCACCGATGAAGATGATTTCGACTCTCTGATCGACAAGGCCGTCGATACTTTTTTTGTCGAGGCGCCTACGGATGAGGAATTGGCCATCCAGGACCTCGAAGAGGAGAAGTCTGTCGCGCCGGAGCCGACCCCGGAAAAGAGGCCTCCGGATGACAAGCATCGACCGGAGCCCCCGGCGTCCGGAAGATCCGCCCATATCGCGGCCCCAACCCGTGATCGGAAGGCCGATACGCCTTCACTCGATGAAGCGGTCGATTCTCTCTTCATGTCCGCGTTTGATGACGAACCCGCTGAAGATGAGTCCGAGAGCGTAGAGCGCACGGGCAGACAGGTCTATGTTACTTCCGGTGACGACGAAACGGACCGAGAGATAGACCTGGCGGTGGATACTCTTTTCGTGGAGGTACCGGATACCCCCGTACCGGAAACGACGGAAATTGAAGTGGAATTGGTGGAGGAAGCAGCCCGTCAAGTGGAAGCACCGAAACCGGTCCAACTCCCTCCGCCTCCACCCCCTCCGCCCCCCCAAAAAACCAAGCCGAAAGTCGCAACTGCGCCCGCGGGCGCCTCAAGAAGCACGCCCGCCCACCCCGTGGTCCCTGCTGCCAAGCCTCCTCAGCCTCCGGCGGCGACGCCCGGTAGGCCACAACCGCCCAAGCGGCCTGATCCGGTACCACCGCGTCCGCCCGCCACGGCTCCGCCGGCCCAGCCGGACCCGAAAAAGGCCGCGGTGCCGAAGCCCGAGGTGTCGTATGACGACATTATGGCTGAAGAGATCCGGCGGCACATGGACTCCCTGTTTCAGGTCGAAGCCGGAGTTGCTCCCGCACGGCCGAAGCC
>JAZDOF010000134.1:0-4058 GCA_043799015.1 Pseudomonadota bacterium
GTCCTGGGTCGGACCGGTTTCCGTTTCTCCTTTTACCCGGTCCGTCTCGGCTTTTGCGGACAAGCCGGACGTGAGCTGCTTCTTGACCACCCCTACCGTAGACGTGCAGGACGACGTCAGAGGAAGGAGTAAGAGCAGCAGCATGGTCCATTTGAAGGTCATTTCTTCTCCACCGGCACGGTCGCGGGGCCGCTCCCAACTTCCATAGATCAATACGGAAACGGCTCTCTTGTTTGTCGGGCACTAATGCCCCAACGGACCGAAGCAGACTCGCGATCCCCATCCGATTCTCGCTTCATAGATATTTCACCGTCCTGGGCGACGGAGACCAGGCAACCATGGCGAAGGTGTCGGAAAAGAGGAGCCGGATATCGACCATCATATCAGATGCGAGACATAAAATCAAGTTAATCTTGGGTATAACGATCATTACTTAATGTTGTGCTTTATCTACGTGCCTTGCTCGTCGTAGAGCGTCGACGCGATTTCCACCCCCGTCATAGGACTGCGGGGCGCATAGGGAGGAGACTCCCACGACCCGGTCGGTCACTGGTCCACGAATCTCGCGGACTTGAAAGCTCCGGCGTGCCGCTCCGTACGTAAAGCCTTGTCGATTCACGCACGGCGGTGCATCCGGAGCCTTCCATCCGATGACATTACTTGGACGCCGAAGAACCGGGAGCAGCCACGGTGGCTTTGGGGGCGGCGGGGTTTTCCTGGGGTTTGACCGCTTCCAGGCTGGCCTTCTTCCTGGCTTGTTGGCTGGAGATGTGGCTTTCCACGCTCTTTAGCTCCTTGGCGTACTGGTCCACCTGCTTATTGAGGCTCGACCGCGCCTGGTTTTGAAGCTCATCCATCTGGTTCTGGAGCTGGACGATCTGAGCGTCTATCCGTACCCGTTGGGCAATGAGGTGGTCTATGGAGTTGCGGAGACCCTGGACTTGGCCTTCGAGATTTGCGTTACTGACTAGCTTGGCCCTGTCTATCTGGGTCTGAAGCACTTGGGCCTTGCGTTCCAGAGTCGCCAGCTCGGATGTGAATTCCTGGGCGTAACACGCCAGGCAGGCCCCCAAGGTGAGTGCGGCCAAGGTGAGCACTGTGATAACTTTCTTGTTCATTCTCTCTCTCCCTCATGACGGTTGTCGGCGATGGAGGAATCTCCAAGGGTGCGGCTGTCATATCACAGGTCATGAAAAAGTCAAAGATATTTTAATAATAAAAATACAAGGTGTTATGATGTTTTCTTAATATCAAATATCGTGATTGATCCCATCATTGCGCCCGTTTTACCTATATAACCGTTACGCCATCCAGTTGTTCTCGCCGCACCGAGGATCGTTCGTTCGAGGCCGATCCGGACCGAGTCTCAAACCACGGCTCAGCCTACGCACTGCGGGGGGAGAGAGAGTGACCCCGGCTCCGCAACCATTCACTTACGGGCGGGAAATTCCACTCTCAACGTGGCGCAGGCTTTCCAGCCTGCGAATCTTCTTAGTGCGATCACGGAGTGAATGGTTACCCATCCCCGTTCAGCCGTGTTGACCCCGAAATGGATCTACGGTACACTACCTCCCTCGTAAGTCCGATGACTTGATTTCTCGGGGATGCTTTACCCAAGAACACCCAGCTTCAGGAGGAACAGCATGAGGAAAACGGCGCTGCCGGCAATGGTTTGTATACTGGTTGCCGGCTTTTTTTCGTTCGCTTGGGCGTCCGGCGACGGGCCTGGAATTACTGCCGACGAAGCCCTAAAGATACTCAAGAGCGGTAACAAACGCTTCGTAGCCGAAAAGAGTTGCCACCCGCATCAGGACGGCGAACGAAGAGCGGAAACTGCATCCAAAGGCCAGCACCCCTTTGTGACGGTTCTAACCTGTTCCGATAGCCGTGTTCCTCCAGAGGTGCTTTTCGACAGCGGTATCGGGGATATCTTTGTGATACGGGTGGCCGGTAACGTGGCCGGGGTAAACGAAACAGCATCGATCGAGTACGCCGTTGAACATCTCAAGACCCCCGTATTGGTGGTTTTGGGGCATACTAAATGTGGAGCCGTTACAGCAGCGGCAACGAACGCCAAGGTTGAGCCGAACATAGCAAAACTGCTCAAGAGCTGCGAGCCTGCGATTCAAAAGGCGCGGGCATGGACCCCCGGGGCTAAGGGTGAAGCTTTGGTGCCGGCCGCAACCACCGCGAACGTATGGCAGGCCGTTTCAGATGTTTACAAGGCAAGTCCCATAATCGCCAAGAAGGCAAAAGAGGGCAAACTGAAGGTGCTCGGCGCCATTTACGACGTAGAGCATGGGACCATAGACTGGATGGAAAATGCGCCTGAATGAGGTATTCGCTCATTCGCACAGGCCGATGAAGCAAGCGGGGAAAAGCCCCCGCACGGTTTATTGCTTTGATCTCGGAAAGCATTTGTAGGGGCGAGGCGTAAGCCCGTATTGCGTCGGCCATGAAGAGGGCGGGGATTAGCCCCGCCCCTTGGCATATCCGGTTACAATTATCCTCTTGCGGAAGGTTTTGAGACAGCCTTCCACCTCTTCATGCGGCACCTTATCTTTGTCAATTCCTTTGCGTTGTCCCTCGGTCTTCAAATCGCCCTGTGGCGGCCTTTGTGTTCTGCTCGACGGTACCGGGAATGCAAATTCTCTCCCGGATCGTCACTAGTCCGCGAGACGGACTCTAAAGCCCCAAACCGTTCTAGAAGACCATCCGTCCATCTTTTCCGCCCAGGCCCATCACCATGGTGAGCACGTTCCTCCCCTCTTCCCTACGATAGCTGATGGTATCGACCGTTTGCTTCACGAGATGAATCCCGAGCCCCCCGGGTGTGCAATCAAGTATGGAATCGGGCAACTGGGGAGCGGGCGCAGCGAGAGGGTTGAATTCTCTCCCGTCGTCGAGGCATTCGACGGTGACTCGGCCTGCGTCGACATTCAAGATAACGATAATTTCATGCTCCAGCCCGTCATCGTGCCCATATTTTATCACATTTGTGAGTATTTCCTCCAGGACCAGCTTAACGCCGTAGAGGACCCCCGACGCCGATGATCCGGTTTCGAGGAACCCTTCGGCTGCTTCCATCAACACCACAAGCTCATTGAGGTTATTGCGCATTCTAAGGGTAATACTGTTCGACATGGGTTACGGTGACCTTGCTCTCATCGCCGCGGGCCTTCAAATCGATCCGCCTTACGGCGAACATGAACGCGCTCGACCGAGACATCTCGGCGGCCGGCGGCGGGTCAAAATGAGTCCTCCACGGGAAACGTCCAAGCGCTGCCTATAGTAGTCCCTTTGCCTCTTCGGGCGTCGCTGCTATGGGGATCAGCTTCACGGTGCCCGAAGTCCTCAGCGTTTCCTCCACCATCCCCTGGGGATTGACCACGACCAGTTTCTTCCCATGCGGCGCCAAAGCCTTGGCCCCTTCAAAGAGCATCCGTATTCCCAGAGAAGCCAGGTAGGTTACTCCCGCCATATCTACTATTACTCCGGTAAGGGAACCCCCGGCGACGACGGTCCTGAACATGTCGCCGATTTCACCCTCCCCGGCGACATCCAACTTGCCGGCGAGCGCTATGTGTGTAAGCGTGTCGTCGGCCTGCACCACCTTTATTTCCATGCGGCATCTCCTTTATCGGGCGGTTGATCACCGCGTATATGCGTACCTCTCACACCGACCTGCATGCCCCGGCTTTCCGGCGGGCCACGGGCCTATCGGCTTAGGCCGGGCGCGCCGTCGGTGTGAAGCGGCCTCATGAACACGGCCCCCTAACGGCAGTTACCCTTTTACCTGAAAAGGCCTTGTGCGTGGAGTCTTTTTTTTCGACGGCCCTCCCGTAGACCAGGACGGTCGGCATCGGCCGACAGGCCCGGTAATAGGAGGGATGGCCCGAATCCGTATTGCCTGACGACACTGAAACGGATAGACTTGCCACGGTTGTCGTATCCATAACCGGCTTCACGGATTCGGGTAAGGAACCGGGACCGATTAAGGCCCGGATGCCACGAAGCCGATGTCGGTTATCGTCCATTCAGCCGGAATAACATGCCCC